>QHPW01000078.1:0-12447 GCA_003219675.1 Verrucomicrobiota bacterium | reverse complement strand
CTCGTCGCAATCGAACTGATGTTGGTCCCGTCGCGGTAAAGTCTCGCAAAAGCACCATCGTACGTGGCGGCCACATGCACCCAACGGTTAACCGGAAATGCTATCGTGTCCGTTGGCCGGGCAAACGATGGACTGATCAGGAATTCCAAGCGCCCGCTCTGAATCCAGAACAGGTACGTGCGGAACGGGCCATTGTTGTCGTCCCACGTGCCCATGATCCCCTGTTGATTAGCGGGTGTGCCGTCCGCGAAGATCCACGCTTCCAGCGTCAGCGCAGATTGAAGGTTTAATGAGGCGGACGACGGCACCTGCACGAAGTCATTTCCGTCGAACGATAACGCCTGGCTAGCCAACGATCCCGTGCCCGCCACCGGCCGGTGATTGGCCACGAGCGGTTTTGGATCGATCCCGTCCGGAACGCCATCGCCATCGGTGTCCGGATTGCGCGGGTTGGTTCCGCGCTGAAATTCCTGCAAGTTCGTCAACCCGTCGCCGTCCGGGTCTTCGTTCGCGTCGTTGTGGAATGGGTCAAGGTTGAATGCAATCTCATACGCGTCGGACATACCGTCGCCATCGCTGTCGCCACCTAACGGTTGGAGGTTGATCGTGATGGGCGCAAGGGCGAACGGCTCGCTGAACGTCGCTTCGTTCGCGGCAACAATGGTGACGATGGCCTGCGTGCCGTTGGTTGGCATCGTTAGCGACACGGACGTGNNGGAAGAAGACCGCGCCGAGTCCTGATTCATAGGCCGCGTTCGCCGTGATCCTCTGGCCCGCGATGAACGTCGTCCCGTTCGTCGGCGTGACACCGAGGATGTTCGCGGTCGCGAGCACGAACGGCGCGCCGTTCGGTGTCACGGCCGCGCCGCCGACGTTCTGCCAGCCGTTGCTCGATGTATCGGTGAGGCCTGGCAGCAACGTGTTCGTGTAGATGACGCCCGGCCGCAACGGTCGTGCGAGCGAAACGCGCAATTGCCGGTTCGCGTCAGCGAGCGAAACGTTGAATGAGGTCGCTGCGCTCGCATTGTTCGTCACAGCCACGTTGTTCGTCGTTGCGCTGGACGGAGCGAGAGCTTCGTCGAAATCGAATGCCAGCGTGCCCGACCACAGCGATTGATTTGTCGCGCCGTCCGGCGGATTCACCGACACCAGTCGCGGCGGGCGCAAGTCCGGCAGAATGAAATTGCGCGTCACGGTCGCGAAGTTCGCGGCCGCATCCGTGGCCTTCACAGTCGTGGTCACGCTGCCGCCGGTGATGGGCGCATTGCTTAAGGGAAAACTGAATACGTTCGTCACCGTCACATTCGCCGCGGTTGCGACAGCCAGCGTTTGTGTCGCGACCACATCGCCGCTCAGTACCACCTCCAATTGATAATTCGTGCTGTTGTCCGAGGAGGCAACCGTAAGCGCCAGCCGTAACGCGGGGTTCAACACCGAATTCGCGGGCGGGCTGACGATGCTCACCGCCGGCACGGTGGTGTCGGTCACCTGGATTTCTAGCGAGACTTCGGCGGACTTGAGGCCCAGTGCGTCCGTGGCTTGCGCGACAAACCGGAACAACGCTCCGGGCGCGGCGTTTGCCGGCACGGTGAAGGCCAGCGCACGCGCGTTCCCATCCGGGAAGTTCGTCGCGATACTGAGCGGTCCGACGCCGGCGAGTGCGAGGTTTATCACAGAGACATCGTCGGCGGCGGCAACCTGAAGGGTGAAGGTCTGGCCGTTGCCCAACGGGCCGCTGGGCGGATTGAGTCGCGTGAGCGTGGCGACAGGCGGTTGGTTTGAGATCACGTTGATGACTAGTTCTGCCAACGGCCCCTCATTGCCGAAGCGGTCGGTCGCGATGGCGCGCAACGTTGTGGAACCCGCCGGGGGCAAGGTCACGTTGGCGCGGAACGGCGGCGTGCTGTCTGCGCCGAGCGGAGCGAAGTCCTGCGTGAACCGCACGCTGGCGCCGGATTCGTTCGCCACCAGAACGGCCTCGACAGGAATGGTTCCGCCGGCCACCGGCGACCTGCCATCAGCGATGCGCAGTTGGGTAATGTTCGGCCCGAGCGTGTCGAGCGTGGCGAAGGTTGCGACAAACGGCTCGTTCGCCGCCCGGTTGCCGGCCAGGTCGAAGACGTTGCTCACCGACAACGTGAAGGACGCGTTGACCTTGAGCGGCGCGTCCGGGGCGAAGGCCAACACCAGTCCGTTCAGCCCGAGACTGCTGGTGCCGGTGACCGGCCCATCCGGTCCGGTCAGTGTCACGAGATAATTCGTGTCGCGGATCGGTTCGTTGAACGACAACCGCATAACGGCCCGCGGATCGATCTGAATGGCGCCGTTGATCGGGAAGATCGACAGCAGACGCGGCGGATCGTTGTCAGCCGTCGTGAAGCTTGAAATAAACGGCGTCACCAGCGGCCGGCCCACCAGGTCGGTCGGGCCGCGTCCGATGACTCCACCCAGGGCGTCCTTCCGCTCGCCATCGATGACGACGACCTCGTAAGTCTTTTCGCTCTGCAGCGGCGCGACCGGCGTAAGGCGGACCAGGCGCGGCACATTGTTGGACGGGTCGAGCAGCAATTGGACTGTCACAGGGACGTTGCTGGTGCTCGTGTTGAGCCGAAGATAAATGCCATTGAGATCGAGGCTGTTGGTCGCCAGGGCTTCGTTGAAGAGAAGCTCAACCGTCGTGGTGATTGGAATTCCCACCGCGGTATTGGGCGGAATGACCCTGAGGACGCGGGGGTCGTCTTCGTCGAGCGGCACGTCGCCGAGGTCCAGCCCCTGTCCATTGCTCGACAGCGCCGAGGTCAATCGTGCAACGCCAGCGACACTTGCCGCGATGGCTTCGAGGTTGAACGATCCGACGGGAATGTTCGACAGGCTGAACAGGCCGCCGCCATCAGTGCGGACCACGGCGCGCCCTGGCAGGCCGCTTTGCGAAGTGAAGGTCAGCAGGACATCAACGCCAGGCATTGGCGTCGCGCCGTCGGCGCGCACGAGACGGCCGCGCACCGTGCCACTGGCGCCGACGGTGAGAATCACTTGGTCCCGCTCGCCGGCGAAGGCAATGCTGCCGTTGAAGCTGACGCCGAGCGCCGCAGCCTGCGCGGTCAGGCGATACGGGCCGACCGCGACGTTGGTGAAATCGAAACGACCGTTCACGTCGGTCAGCGTGTTTTCCGTGTCGTTGGGGAACAGAGGCGATTGAATGGCGAGCACTACCGTTGCACCGACGGCGGGAGTGGTCCCATCGCTGAGCAGAACGGCGCCGGAAATGCCGCCAACGCCCGGCAGGATCAGGGTGAAATCCGGGGCCGAACCCGATGCGGTGATGGATAGGTTCGCCTCCACAGCACTGCGCGTCTCTTCAAGGCCCAAAGAGCTTGCCCTGAGGACGTAATTCCCCAGCGGCAGATCGGCGAACGAAACACGGCCGGAGCTGTCCGTGTCCGCTACGGCCACGAAGTTGTTCCCGGCAAGCTTTACGGTGGCGTTGGTTGCCGGCGTGTTCGTGCTCAGCGCAAACACCTGGCCGGCGAGCGTGGCCAGCGACTGCAGCGGCACATCGATCTGGAAGAGCGCGACGTTCTCCGGCAAGAGCCCGGAATTCCGTCCCCGCAGCTTCGTGACCTGGTCTTCCGCTTCCAGATCAAACGCGCCCGCGGGCGTGCCCGGGAAACTGTACGCGCCGTCCGGCCCGCTTGTGATGGTGCGACGCGGGGTGAGCCCGTCCGCGAAACTGATGGTGACCTGGGCGCCCGGAACGAAACCGCTACGGTAGCTGTTGACGACGAAGCCGCGCACCTCGCCGCGCGACTGCTCGATCAGCAGAACCTCATTGGTCTGGCCGTCGAAATTCAACGTCACATTCAAAGAGGCGCCGATTCCGCTGACCGGATCCTGACTGGACAGGCGATAGGTCCCGAGCGGCAGCCCGCCCACGAAGAACGCGCCATTCGTATCGGTGGTGGTGAAACCGATGTTGCCGACGGCGACCTGGGCGAATGGCACCGCTGTCGCGAGGTCGCGCTTCACAAACGTGCCGCGAATCGTCCCGGTTGGACCCAACCTCAAGCTAACGTGGTTGGTCTGATCACGCGCCGCCGACACGGCAGCGCGGCCAAAGATGCGCGTCGGTCCGCTGACGATCTGTGCGCAGACCGCGTATTGGCCCTCGAACACGTTTTGGAAAAGAATCTCGCCGTTGGCGTCATTCGTTCCCTGGAAACGGTCCTGCGGATAACTGCCCTGTTCGAGATCGACGCGGGCGCCAACGGCTGGCGTGCCGTCCGCTTTCAGCACCGTGACGGCGAGCGCGCCTTTGCCGAGCAGGCGCACGTTCACAAAATTTTTCACGGCGTTGGTGCCACTGGGGAGCACAATGACCGAGGCCTGACCGCGAAGGCCGCTCGCCGGATCATCTACCTCCACCGTGTACCCCACACCGGGTTGGCCCTCGCTGCTGATCGCGTTCAGACCGATCTGAGTGTCAAAAGTCCCATCGCCACGGGTCCGAATGATGAAGTCGTTCCCGAAGCTGATCTTGACGTTCACGTTGCTGCCGACCGGCGTGATGCCGTCGGGCTGAAACACCGTGCCGCCGAGGCGGCCCTTGGTTTCGCGATCCGCGGGGAACTGCAGGACGCGATTGGTGTCATTCGGACTGGTTGAGGTGGTCCTGCCGCTGTCACTGATCACGACGGGGAAGAAGGGTGAGGCGGCTTGAAGGCCCCAGTCGCCTGCCAGCGCCTGCCCCGGAAACTCGAACGTGCCAAGCGCCGGATCACTGTTGCGCTCGCCGCGCAGGATAAACCCCGGCCGGCCGTTGGGCAGCGGTCCAATTCCTGTGAGCCGCACCCGCGCTCCAATCGGCACGCCCTGGCCGTTGAGCACTTTGCCGGCAATCGTCCCTTCGCGCAGGAAACGAATGTCCGCCACCGCGGTTTGACCGTCGAATGATATCGTCGCATCCGTGAAACCCCAGGTGAGCGGATTGAACGTCGCCCCTTCGCCATTGAGGAACGGGTCGCCGGCGCCGGTGAAGATGGCGAACGCTTCGCCGATGGCCGCCTGTATTTCGCCTTCGCTGGAATCCTTGTTCGCGAGGGTCTTCTGGATGCCGCTGACGTCGGTATTGGCGGTCAGCGGCGCCGGCGCGCTCAGATCGTACTTCTTCAGCGCGAGATTTTCGAACTGGTAGTTGCCGTTCTCGTCCGCCTCCACCCAACTGAAGCCGTTCTCCTCCGGCATGGCGATTTTGGTTCGCGGCACCGGATTGCCGGCGGCATCGAGCACGCGCCCAACGATGCGGCCCGCAGGATCCAAACGAACCACCGCGAAATTTTCCACGCCCGGCAAGACCTCCACGTTGGCGCTGCCCAACCGCGGAAAATCGAAGGCTGGATTGGACTTCGGACTGAGTGGATCGGTCGTGCGCTCCACGCCGGCGCTGATCGTCCGTCGTCCGGTCGGGACGCCGGGCAGCGCGAAGAAACCGTTGGCGTCCGTCCGGACCAGCGCTTCGCCGCCGCCCACAATCGCATTGCTGACCGGCTGGCCGGTGCTAGTCTCCACGCGGCCAATCACCACCGAGCGGCCTTGCAAAGCGATGGTAACCGTCGTTGCCGAGCCTGCGACCGCCGGAATGTCACGTCGCTCACCTTTCCGTTTGCCGTCGAGCGATACCGCGATCAGATCGCGTATGCTCACGGGCACGCCGGTTGCCGTCCAAAACCCGTTCGCATCCGCCGTGGCGATGGCCACCACGTCTCCGAAAATTCCCTGGCCGTCATATTTGCCAATGAAGACCTGAGCCCGCGCGTGCCCGGTCACACCATCGGCTTCAGTCACGCGTCCTTGCAATTGCGTCAGCACCACCTGGTTCGTGCTCAACACAACGGTGACGTCATTGGTTTCTGCGGGAGTGTCAATCGTGTCGCTAACGGTCCGAAACAAACCAGTCGAACTCTTGGCCTGGATGGTAAAGACACCGAGCGGCACACCGAAAAAGGCGAAGCGCCCGCTGCTGTCAGTGAACTGGCCGCGCCCCAATTCGCGCGAATCGGGGTCGGGGAACAGATTCACGGCGACTTGTGACACCGGACTGGCGCCGTCGGAGCTGACAACTTGACCCGTCACCACACCGCGCCCGCGGAAACGCAACGCAACCGGAACCGTCGTGCCTTCGCGCGGCGAACCGACCGGCACGAAATCGCGCAGCAACGCGCGGTCCAACCCTTCGGCCTTGGCGACCACATCCGCCAATGCACCCAGCGAAAAGGCCGCCAACAAGCTATTTTGCGCGCTTGGTGAATTGGCCAGGGCCAGCAATTTCTCGCTTTGGAGGCGGTCATCACCCACCGAATCGAGGATCAGTTGGATCGCTTCGGGTGTGAGCCCGCCTGTATCCGTCGCTGAAATCGAATAGGGCACACCCGACATGACGAAGTCGAAGTCGAAGTAACCGTTCTCGTCGGTGAAAACCTGGCTCGGACGCACCGTGAACGGTTCGCACGTGAATCCCTCCGTCTGGTCGTACATTGTCAAAGTGACCGGCACACCTGCCGCCGGGCTGCTGTCGGCGCGAACCACGCGCCCACGAATGGCCGTGCCGGCGCGGAGGCCGGATTCCACCGAGCGGGAAGAACCGGTCACTGGATTGCCGCGCGGATCGGTAACGCTAGTGACCGTCATGGTGCGCGGGATGATCGCGCCGAGGGGGCGCCGCATGTTCAGCAGCGCCACCCGACCGCCCGGCTGGATTTGCACTGAACCTGCAGTGTTGCCATTTTCCAGCGTGTAAGCGGCGGGCACATTCGCTTTCTCCTGAGTCATCGGCTTGGAATAGAGCACCGCGAGAACAGTGCCGTAGTTTTCCGGGAATTCGGGAACGGTCGGCACGCACTTCTTCAACGGCCGGCCGGCAAGCACATTGATGTCCTGAATTACGGCAATGAGCGCGGGCGGCAGTTCGTTGATCGCTTGAGCCGCCGCCGTATTCGTCGCGTCAATAGTCCCGTCGCAGTTCACGTCCACAAGCAACTGTCCATCGCCGTCGCCTGGCGCGTAACGGAAACACGCATTCGCCGGTGAGCTCGCAACCGTCCACTCGAAGCGCCGGCCGGTTCCATCCGTACCCAATTCCAGAACCGATAGCACAGCCTGAGAAAGAGCATTGGTGACGCGCCATTCAATGACCTGGTTGGTTCCGGGCAGGCCGGCCAGCAGGTGACCGCGCGCGCCACGATAGGCTGCCGACCGGCCCACGCCGCTGCGGTCCACAGTCACGGTGTTGGTTCCATCGGAAAGCGAAAGTTGAACGCCCGAATCGTTGGCGCTGGCAAAAAGCCATGACTCGCCGCGCCCGGCCAGATCGGCGGCGCTTTGAGCCAGTCGCGCGGTGGCGTCGAGCGCGTCGGCGGATTCCAGCGCGGCCATGAGCGCGTCGCGGAATTCGCGGCCGGCATCGGTTTCGCGCAGGATTTGGTCGAAGCCCGCGTCGGCATTGCGGCCGCCTTGCCAATCCAGCAAGAGATCGAGCAGGACACGGCTTGTGCCGTCGTGATAGATCAGCCGCTGACCGGCCTCGGCGAGTTCGAGCACGCGCCGGGTAATGATCGAACGCGGCACGTTCGAGACGCCCGGAGGCAGTTGCCCAGAGGTATTGACGCTCAACGCCTGCCCCAACACGCGATTGGCCGCGTTCAACAGCTCCGCCGGGAGGGCATTGACGAAGTCCGGCATGCCGATTGTGTCGGGTGAAAGCGCCACACCGCGTTCATCAATGCCCATCCGCAGACGGAACCGGCCCACCACGCTGTCATCGCTCGTGGTGAGGTTCGAGAAGGTGACCGCGCCGGTGCGTTGGGAACGAATATGGAACTTGGCGGTGCCGGTTTGACCCGGTTGCAGCGTGCCCAGTTCGACCGTTTCGTCGCTTTCGAGCACGCCGCCACTGATGCTGGCCGAGGCGAGCGAAACTTGAACCAGGTTCGCGACTGTGTTGCCGGTGTTGAGAATGGTGACGAACGCGTCATACGGTTCTCCGGCACGGACGGTGCGCGGATGAGAGAAGGCGAGCGAGAACTTCGGATTGCGCACCAGCACCGACCCGGCGGCTTTGCCTTTGACCTTCACGGCGCCCGCGGCCAGACCTTCAAGGTCGGCGACCAGATCGAGGTCCATGACGTGCAACCCTTCTTGCAGACCTTCGACCAGGAATTCGCCCTGGCCGCTCTCACCGGGCTGGAGCCGGCCGATGTCATCGGCCGTTCCGATCTGGCCGTCCGGACCGGGACGGGCGACCGGTTGTGTTGGCTGAATGATTTTGTTTGGTCCAATTCGAGCAAAGCGGAGCGGGTCATCGCCCGGATGGTCGTAGTCTGCTGCCGGAACCTGATCGGGCCCGGACGGCAGGTTGAGCGTGGCTTGCACGTTGACGACGCTGAGGCCGGAGCCTTGAGGCGCGCCGTTCTCAGTAAAGATTTGCACGCTGAAAACCTGGTTGAGGAACCCGATCCGGCCCGGCACAACCATCAACGCTGGAATGGGCGGGATTTGGAGGGCGAGATTCTGGTCCTTCTCTTCGACCACCTGGAAATTGATTCCCTGAATATCGATATTAACGCGCGCGGTTTCCAGTTCTTTGGGCAACTCCACCGTCGCCGCGATATCGCGATTGATATCATTGGCCGTCGCCAGTTTGGCCGCCAACTCCGCCGCTGGAATAATCTCCGTCGAAGCGGCGAAGGTAGGCGCCACCACCGGGAATTTCACCGGAATCGTTTTCCCATCCAGCACAAACCCGACCTCGAACTCGATCGCGTGGAAATTATTTTCGTCGATGACGATGCCCCGTTCCTTTATCTCATCGAGCGTGAGCGGCCGCGACGTGACGCTCGAGATCAGGACATCATCGAAAATGTGGATGGGCACCCGATTGGGATTGCCTTCCATCCGCGCGACGCCGGTGGCGGCATCGACGAGCTTAATGTCATTCAATTCGTAATCACCGACGAGCGGCAATGGCGGCAGGAGCAACGGCGCATTGACCTGTCCGATCACTCGTCGAGCCGGGAACGCCGGCCCGCGCAGCGTCGCCTCGACGAAGGCGCCGTCCGCGAGCGCGGATGCCGAGGTGCCGTTGGTGGAACCGCCGCTGACCAGTTCGACCAGGATCGAGCCGGGGACGCCTTTGGGAACGGAGAGAACCAGAGGTGTGACGCGGAGTTGAGCGCCGGTTATGCGGTATTCCAGGGACGTCAACGAACCAGCTGATAGGCCACTGCTCCACACACTCAGCGCAACGCCTAGCAAAGCGGAGCGCAGCCGGCTTTCAGAAAGAAATTTGCGCTTAAAAAAAATCATAGACTTTTGCGGAGCGCGGCAAATTCATTACTCAAAGAGTCGCCTCCAAAAGGGCTGCACCTCCGCCTGGGTTCCCAGCTTTATGTCGTAACCACTCCGTCTCAGTACCTGATGCAGGCCGAGGGGCGCCTGATGCTCAGGAAGACCGATGGCATTTCTGAAGCTGTTTTCCGCAGCCCACGCTCTCATTTCTTTTGCTGCAACGCCCATATTTCTGTAGTCGCTTGGACTCGCCAAATAGTCCAGGGCGTGTCGCCCTTCATGCACGGCCTGACCGTAAAGCTCGCGTGTAGCGGCTTTGCTTTGCCTCAGAAAAATATTCTCGGCGGATGCGAAAGCATTCACCTCGAAACCCGGCGCAATCTTCCCGCCATGGAGCACGAATTGCCTTGTAAAACTTGCGTCATCGAGGATATAGGCGTTGATCTTGCCCTTCTCAATCGCTTCAGCAACCAGGTCCGGTGTATAGCCGTTACCTCTAAGCGCCGTTATGATGTCTTGCTTGTTGATTGAACCCGAGGTCTTGAGAGCGCCCGCCGCGGCGCTTTGTCCGGTACCCTTGGCGGTTGCAAGGGCCGTTTCCGCAGGCTGCAGAAGCTCATCGGCGTTTTGGGCGAACAACCGCTCGGAGGCCTCGCCGCGTGCCGCGGCGAGAAGGTCTCCGATCGGCTCGTCGCCAGCGGCAAAAAAACCACGGGTGCTTTTTACGAGACTGGAAGCTAAGGGCGCGACAATCTCACCCACCACTGCACCCGCTACGTTCAGCACACCGCCCATTGCGGCTGCCTCGGCGATTTTCTCCGTTGTGATCTGCTCGCCCTTGATACCCAATTCGGCCGCTTTTCCTCCGCCAGCTCCGGCCGCGCCGACCAGGAATATTTCGCTGAGTGTCGCCTCGCCTGCCAGGCCCAGGCCCAAGGTCAAACCTCCGATTCCTCCGGCGATAGCGCCGCCGACCGCCGCTGCCGCGACATTCCGATCGAACTTTCCTTCTCTGCGATACTCGAAGTAGCCGGCAACCGAGGCGCCGATCACCGCGCCTGCGGCAGCAGCGATGGCCTGGACAAACTCTCCTGAGGGGTCGCGCAAACTCTGTGGATTGTTTGAAAACGCGGCATACGGATTGACGCTGTCTTCGTAACCCGCCGGATCAGGCTGGAGAAAGAGGCCAGCGAACGGGTCGTAGAACCTTGCCCGCATATAAACCAGGCCGGCGTCGAAGTCAAAATAATGACCGTGGAAAAGGAACGGCTGATCGGACACAGTGCGGCTCGCAACCGTCGGCGCGGTGGAGATCAGATTCTGGAACAGGGTCGTGCCCGGCGCAGGGTTGAACGTGAACGGGATGGTGGCTGAGGCGATCGGATTGTTCCATTCATCGTTCAGGGCAGCCGCTTGAACGCGGAGCGTTAGATTGCCCGAAATCGCATTCCTCGCCTGGAAGCGGATAACCGTGCCGAACGAGAATCCCGAAAGGCTCTCCGCGTACGTCAAACTGCCGGACACGGGGCTGCCCGCCTGTTCGACCACCAGGCCGGCCGCCAAGTCCGTGAACTCTACGGAGAGATCTTTTTCCGAAGCGCCGGGCGAGCGCGGGGCCAACGCAGGCAGCACACGCTCGGAGAACTCGATCAAGATCGCTGCGCCATCCGAAACGATCCGCCTGACCACGGGTGGTTGTGCGTCAGTCGTCTCGATCTCAGGCTGTCCCCAGGCATCATAGGAGTAGCGCTCGACGACATCGCCCGCGGCATTCGCCGTGACCATGACCGATCCCTGCGCATCAAAGANNNTAATATCGAGCGCGAAGATTGCTTTGACCGGCAGCCAGATCGTACTCCTCAATCAGGCGCGGGCCGTCCCAAACAAAGATGCGTTCTGAGGGCGCGCAGCGGTTGGCGGGACCGGAGACCCGACGGTAACAACAAAGCCTGGAGGGCAGGTAGGCGTAATTGATTTCGACTCCATCGGCGCGAACGATTCGGACCAACTCCCCAAGACCATCGTACTCCAAAGTGGCGGAGACCGGTTCCGGCAATGGATTCCCCGGCACGCGAACCTGAAGCACGGTGTTAGTCGTGTCGGCGAGCGAATTCCGGGCGCGCGTGGCGCCGCCTACAACCCCGGCATGAAGGGAAGCGTCGAAGTTTGTGCGCACCGCCGCAAACGGTGGAAGGGCAAGGTTATCGGGGTTGACGTCTTTGGATGCCACGAGGAGGTCAAGCTCCTGCGAATCGTAGGAATATTCCCGGGCGAACAGGCCGGCCGCCCACGGCACGTTGGCTGGCACGACATTCGTCGGGGCGGTGAAATTGGGGAACGTGCGCGGAGCAGCCCCGCTGATCGGCGGACGGACGCCCAGGTCGGCGCGAACCAGCCGGTCATTGACGTCATAGCTGAAGAAGTCAGTCCTGCCTGCTCGGTGCAGCGATTGGCGGGCGATGAGGTTGTTGTTTGGATCGTAGGCATAACGAAGCTCCGCCAGCACCTTGTTGTCGGAGTTTCGGATATATTTCCGGTGTAGCAGCCGCTTGCGCAGATCGAAGGTGTTTTCACAAACGATTACACCTGGCCCAAGGGTTTGGCGGCCGATCAAATCCGCCGCCGCAAAGTCGGTGGCGGCCACCACCGGGTCGGCCGATTGCGGAAGTACCGTGAGTTTGCGGCCGTTTAGGTCCCGGTTTTCGGCGACAGAGATGGTCGAAGGATAAACGACGTTGGTTCTGAGCCCATCGATGCGGACGTCGAAGCGTAGGTCGAACGTGTGGTTCAGCATCTCGTAGCTGACCTCGCTGGGCGGGCCGAGCAGGTTGTAACGGTAAACGAGTTTTCCAGCGATGCCGCTGCTGGAAAAGGTGTTGGTCTTGATCCGGTCCAGCGCATCATAGATCGAAGTGTCCTGGCGGCTCTGGCCGAGATAGGAAACGGTGTTGGTGAGGAGGCGCCCTTGTTGATCGTAGTCGGCGTCAACGGTCAGTTCCGGCCGGGCTTCCGGAAACTCCATCCTCTTCGGTCGGTTACGCGCGTCAAATTGGCTGAACCTGGAAGTCTTCCCGTCCCGCAGGGCGTGTCGTTCCAGGCGAAGGGTTG
>QHPW01000355.1 GCA_003219675.1 Verrucomicrobiota bacterium | reverse complement strand
CGACATCATCCAGTGCCACGACATCGAGTTCGAGAACCTCGACCAGGTCGTGAACGAAGCGTTGCCCGCGTTGCGCAAACTGCAAAAGCAAGGCAAGGTCCGCTTCGTGGGTGTGACCGGTTTTCCGTTGAAGATTTTCAGATACATCCTCGACCGCACGCAACTTGACTGCATGCTTTCGTATTGCCACTACTCGCTCAACAACACCTCGTTGCTCGGCCTGATTCCTTATTTGAAAAACAAGGACGTCGGCCTCATGAACGCGTCGCCGTTCTCCGAGCGTTTGTTGACGCGCCAGTCCTTGCCGACGTGGCACCATGCGCCGGCTGTGTTGCGCGAGCATTGCCGCAAAGCCGTCGAGCATTGCGACCGCAAAGGAGTGGACATCGCCAAACTGGCCATTCAGTTCTGCCTGCAAAATCCGGACATCACAACGACGGTGGCCGGCACGGCGAATCCGACGAACATGGCGAACATTTTGAAATGGAGTGAAGAACCGCTCGACCGTCAATTACTAGCCGAAGTGCAAAAGATTCTGGAGCCGGTGAAAAACGTGCTCTGGTCGGTTGGCCGTCCCGAAAACAGCGAGAACCAGGAAGCAGGGCTCTAGAGTCTGCATCGGCACCATGAACGGTGGGGCGAGACTCCGTCGAACCCTGATCTCCAAACGAGGCTACCTGCGCTACGTCCAAAGGGCGCTAAACAGATGCGGAGTTCGGCGTTCCGGTCGCCGCGGAATCCACCGCCCGGAGGCGGGTTATACTTCGGCAGACTCGGACCGGTCGGAGAGTGGATCGATTTCGTAGCCGAGTTCGCGAAGCCGCTGGAGTTTGTAAATCAGCGCCCGGCGGCTTATGCCGAGAGATTTCGCCGTTTCCGTGCGATTGAGTTCATGCTTGCGCAAGGCTTCAAAGATGGCTTGACGTTCAATTTCCTCCAGCCGCCGGGCATCAACCGGTTCGGCAGCGGTGGATTGCTGTGCCACGGGGCGCGCGCGCGCGGGGAGGTGTTCGGGCAAAATCAGTTCGCCTCGTGAAAGCAGCGCAGCCCGTTCCATGGCGTTGTGCAGTTCGCGCACGTTTCCCGGCCAGGAGTACCGGACCAGGCAATCGGCGACCGACGAAGAAAAACGCGCGCGCCCTTGAGTAAATGCCGCGATAAACGAACTGGCGAGCGGCAGGATGTCCTCGGGCCGCTCCCGCAGCGGAGGGATGTTCAGCTCCACGACATTGAGGCGATAGAACAGATCTTCGCGAAAGCGGCCCTTCTTGACCTCCTCTTCCATTTGGCGATTCGTGGCCGCCAGAATTCTTGCCTTGGTGTGGATTTCTGCGTTCGAGCCGACGCGCTGAAACCGTCCATCCTGCGTCACGCGCAGCAATTTTGCCTGGAGCTGCGGGGACATTTCGCTGATTTCATCCAGGAAGATGGTGCCGCCGTCCGCGAGTTCGAAGCGTCCGATCCGTTGCGCCACCGCGCCCGTGAACGCGCCCTTTTCATGGCCGAACAGCTCGCTCTCCAGGAGCGTTTCGGGAATGGCCGCGCAATTCACCTTGACCAGCGGACCGGAAGCGCGAGCGCTCCAGGCATGGAGCACGTCGGCGACCACCTCCTTGCCCACGCCGCTTTCACCGGTGATCAGAACACGGCTTTCCGAAGGAGCAATGAGCGACGCATCGCGAAACAAGGCCTGCATCAATGGACTGCGGGCGACGACGTGATCGGGCAATCGTTTGTCCTCGCTGAACTTTAATCCAACGGCCTTGGAGATGCCGGTCGTCTGCTGGACCGAAGCCAGCAGTTCATCCAGATCGATCGGTTTTGGCAGGTAATTGACCGCTCCATCGCGCATGGCGCCGACGGCTTCGCGAATGTCCGCATACGCCGTCACCAGCAGAACCGGCAGCACACGGTGCTCCTTGCGCGCGCGGCGGAGGGTTTCCAGACCGGAAATGCCGGGCATGCGCACATCGGAGATCATCATGCTGAATTCCCCGGCGCGCAGGACCTCCAGCGCCTGTTCCCCGGAAGCGACCGGCACGGTGTCGAAGCCCTGGCTTTTCAGGAACGAATCCAAAAGACTGCGCTGGCCGGCGTCGTCATCCACGATGAGAATCCGCGGCCCCTTTGATTTCGCGTTGTCGCTGACGGATTGCATCTGCGTCAACCTGCGAATGCGGGCTTCAGGTGTGTGATCCGGAAGATTGCGCCCCGCGGCTGGTTCGACAGGCATTCAATCTCCCATCCGTGTGCCAGAATAATCTGTTGCACCACCGCCAGACCCAGGCCGGTGCCTTTCTGGTGTGTGGTGAAATAGGGCTTGAAAATCTCCAGCCGCTACTCGGCCGGCACGCCGGGTCCGTCGTCGCGGATCTCGAGGACGACTTCGTGCGAATTGTGTTTCAACGCCGCGATCTCGATGCCCCCGCCGCGCTCGACGGCTTGAACGGCATTGATCAGGAGATTGAAGATCGCCTGCCGGAGCAGTTGTTCATCCGCCTCGATGACCGGCAGCGCTTCCGGCATCTGCAGGCGAATGCATTTCTCCTCCAGATCATAGTTCAGCGCGCGAACGACTTCGCCGACGACCAGGCCCAGGGAGACCGACGAGCGCCGGACTTCACGCGGACGAGAGTAATTGATGAACTCATTCAACTGGGCGGTCACCCGGTCCGTCTCGTCAATGATCTCGCGGGAACGGCTCCGAACTTCCGTCGGCGCTTCCTTCTGTTTGGAAATCATTTGAGCCAGCCCTCGGATAATGTTGAGCGGGTTCCGCGTCTCATGGGCCAGCCCGGCCGCGGCCAGGTTCATTTCCTTGAGATGCGTGTTCAATTCACTGGCCCGCAGCAGGCGCATTTGCAGCTCCGGCGATTTGACCAGGTTTCGCCAGGCGAACCCGAGCCCGACCGCTGAGACGCCGGCGAAACCGCCGATGATCCACCGCATCCAAAGGTCCTGCGCGCAGGTCTGCAAGAACGCTTCCGTGGACATGACGATTGCCAGTCCGTGCAAGCCCCTTTTTTCGGCCAGAGACTTGTATTCCTCCTCGCTCATCCAGGGGGGGCGTCCAAAGCGCGGCCGACCGGGGGGGCGTTCTCGCGGGCCCCCGCCCTCGTTCCTGTTGACCGCGGCAGGGTCGTTGGCCGGCGGGCTCGCCGGACCCGCCACCGCAATCGGCGCGACTGCCGGAGGGTTTGTCGCTGCCACATCGTTGGTCCGGGTTTCACCGATGAGACGGGGCCTCTCACCTTCGCGCGATCCACTGGCGGGGTCACGCCTTGGAAGCACGATCGTCGGCCGGTTGGTCTCTCCTTCCCGGGCCACACTCGCCCCCAAATCAACCAGGTTCACCAGCGTGACGCTCTTGTAATCCCAATGTTCTCCGGTCCGCATTGTTCCTTTGGTCTCGATGTCGATGGGAGTTCCCGCTGAGGCGACGATTTCGCCGGCGGCGTTCAGCAGCGCCACTGAAGTTAATTCGCCCGACTTGACGAGTTCTTTGAGCGCTGACTCCAAACGTTCCTGAAACAGGAGCCCGCCGAAACGCCGCTGTGACTGAATGACCGCCTCCAGCGTCGTGGTGATGTCCCGCGACCGGTTGATGAGAGCCGTTCGGGCAGCCTCTTTAATCCGCCCATGTTCCACAACCTGCCACACGACGATCACGCACCAGATGCCGAGCAACAATCCATACACGGGCTGTGTGCGGCGGATCATGGTGGCCGTGAAGTGGAGCATGTTCGTGCAGGCCGGGTTACTTGCGCGTCTTCCTGGAGCGAGCGCTGTCTTTTTCCGGCAGGTTGTCCAGATACCGGTTTAATTCCTCTTCCGAAAAGGCTTTGGGCGCCATCTCCGCGTTGCTGCGCTCGGCCGTGGAGAGACTCGCCAGTTGGGCAGGCTCATACACAATGTGCGGCGTCAAAAAGATCATCAGTTCGGTTTTTGTGTTGGCTTTGACCTTTCGCTTGAAAAGATTGCCCAGCAACGGGATATCGCCCAGGAGAGGGATTTTGCTGTCGGTCTGCGTCTTTTGGTTTTGCATCAGGCCGCCAATGATGACGGTCTGCCCGTCCGGAGTCACCACCACCGTGTCGGCCGAGCGCAAATCGATTACTGGAATACTCACGCCCTGCGCGACAGTGACCGACTGACCGGAAATCTGGGAGATGGAAGGCGACACAATCATCTCGACCATGCCATTGGCTTTGATAAACGGCGTGACCCGTAAAATAATCCCGACACTCTGGTAAGAGACGGAGCTGACCGGGGTGCCACTGATCCCGGTGAAACTCACGTTCTGGACCAGCGGAACGGATTGGCCGACGGTGATGGTGGCCTGCTGGTTGTTGCGGGCGAGAATCGACGGACGCGACAACACTTCGGTCTTCCCCGCTTGCGCAATGGCCCGCAACGTCGCCTGAAAATCGCTGCCCAACACCTGATACAGGCCCGCGCCAGGCGGTGCAGGCGCGAAACTTTGCACCGGCTGACCGAAGGCATTAAACACATTCGATGCGGGCGAACTGTTTAACGCGGACAGGCCGAAGGCGTTGGCGACGATTCCCGTCGTGGTATTGTCCATCTTGCGGCCGAAGGCCCCCTCGACGCCGATGTCCAGACTGTTGTTATGGGTGACTTCCAGAAAAACGACTTTGATGAGAACCTGGGGTTCGGGATGGTCCAGGTTGGTGATCACCTGGCCCACATACTGGCTGGTTTCGGGATCGGTAATGACGATCACCCGCCCGGTTTCCGGGTCCACTGAAATCATCGCCTCGCCGACAGCGCCATTGGGGGTGTATTGTCGGGTTGACCCACTGCCGGCGCCCGAGGAGAGGCCAGCACCGCCGCCAGTGCGGTTGGGCGACGTGGTTGTCCGTTGTTGCGCGAGCACGCCGATGGACTGCCACAAGCCCACGCCAATCAGACCAACGACCAGCGCTCTTATGATCGAGTTACATTTGCTCATGTTAAACCTTTGCTGTTTAGCGGAACGTCTGACCCTGGCCCCCATTCAAGCCCTGGGTATTGCCGAATCCAGAGTTCCCGATGCCCGAATTGCTGCCGGTTGTGGTTTGATTGTTTGATTGAGCCCGGTTGGAAAGAGTGCTGTTCTGGTTCGCGTTGTTGCGGTTCATGGTTGTGCTGTTGCGCTGGAACATCTCCTGCAGGATTTGGGCGACCTGCTGCGGGTCGGCGTATTTCACCGGCCAGACAAATACCTGTTGGTTCCGGCCC
>QHPW01000082.1:1886-14429 GCA_003219675.1 Verrucomicrobiota bacterium | reverse complement strand
TTCCAGGCGTAGCGCTTCGGGACGATGACGCGCGCCGGGCCGCCGTGCTCTTTGGGAATCGGCTTGCCGTTCCACTGGTGCGCGATGAGCACGTCGTCGTCCATGCAGACCCCGATCGGATTGTTCGTCGAGTAACCGTCGTAACTCTTGAAGTAGACGTGGGTGACCTCGGGCTTCGGCTTGACCAGGTCGGCGATGGTGAAGAACGCCACGCCTTCCCATTCCATGTCGAACTGGCTCCAGGTGGTGACGCAATGAAAGTCGCTCACGTCCTTGAACTGCGGTAGCGCCAGAAACTGCTCCCAGTTCAGCGAGACCGGATTCTCGACCCGGCCGTGGATTTTCAACTCCCATTTGTCGAGCGGGACTTCCGGCTGAATGCCGAGGTCGAGCACGGGGAAATTGTGCACCTGCCGCTGGCCGGGCGGGAGCCGGTTCGTCGAGCGCGCGGCGGGTTTGGCTCTGCCCGCCATCTTCCGCGCCCAACGTTCTTTGGCGGCGATGTATTGGTCTTTCATTGTCATGGGAAACCTCCGGCTCTGCCGGAGGGCTCTCGAAGTTCGACAATTTCGGGAAAGGTCCGAGTCGCTGGGTGGAACGGCAAGCCGATTCCCCTCACCCTGACCCTCTCCCACGGGGAGAGGAAACAGCCGGCGGCAGGTTCGGTTGTTCGCGAAGTTTGTCGGGCAAACACCGCGCTGGGTTGTGCCGAGAGCCAGCGGAGGATTCTCCCTCTCCCCGAGGGAGAGGGCTGGGGTGAGGGGGAAGGTGAGGCTCGCAGTGCCAACCGCGTTGGCACTTCCCCAGAAGTCTGCGGATCGCCCGAAGGGCCGTATGGCTTGGAGCCATTCATTCTTTCATGCCTCCGGCTTTGCCGCATGTCGTGGACTTTGTCCCCGGCACCTAATCCGGTTATGTTTTCAAACAGAATCCACCCAGCCAACTCGCCCTCTCAAGTCGAAGACATCACGCCACCATCTTGTGCGTGCACGCCAGGTCTGCGTCCGGGTCAATGCTCCATTTCTTGGCGACCAGTTCATGGTCATCGGACAAGCCCCAGCGGTCGGATTGCGGTTCGCCGGTGTGCGCGCGATTCGCGCCTTTCAAATCCATGCAGCCTTTGTTGTCGCCAATCTCCGCGATGCGTTCGCATTCCTCGGCGCTCAGTCCCGCCGAGGCGAGGTCGGGCAGCGACGCCAGTTCGTCCACTTTCGTTTCAATGGCTTTGGCGTGGTCGCCGCTCTCCTGAATCAACGTCGGGATGACACTTTTCACGCCGGGTTGTGAAAGGTTCCACAGACAGGCGAGTTGCAGCATCGTGATTTTGTGCTTAGCCGTGATGTCGCGCATGCGCTCTAACTTCTCGTTGCCCGCTTCGACCCACCCGGCCGGGCGAAACGCGCGATGGTCCTGCTGGCCGAATTTGTGCCCTGGCTTCACGTCGTCGTGGAACAGCCCGCCGTAATCGACGACGCGCGTGATGAGGTTCACGTCGTGTTTCGCCGCGGCGGGCAGCACGAGACTCCCGGGCCACGGCTCAAGTGGATTCAAAATGATCATGGCCCAGTCGAGCAACGGGCCGAATCGCTCGAAGCAGAGGATCAGGTCGAGCGTGAAGCCGTTCGCCGGGCCGGGCGCGACCCCAAGGCGATCGGTCAGCTTTGCGTCGCGCAGCTTGTCCATCGCATTCCAGACGCGCTCGCTCGCGTAGCCGGTGGAGTCCGGATTGTGGAGCAGCAGCAGGTCGAACTTGTCCGCCCGACAGCGTTGCAACGACTTTTCCGTGGCCATCCGCAAGTATTCGCCGAATTGATTCGGCGGGCGGAGCTGCGGGTTCGTGAAGCGCGGGTAGCCTTTCGAGCCGTCGCGTTTGCCGGAGTAGAAATCGTGTCCGACCGCGCCGACGAGGCAGTAGGAATCGCGCGGCAGACCGGCGAGCGCGCGTCCGAGCATTTCGTCCGCGGCGCCGTTGCCATAAACGTCCGCGCTCATGAAGGTGCGGATGCCTTGCCGGTAGGCGTGTTGAATGACTTTGAGAAAGCGTTCTTCGCCAAGCGGCTCGCCAAAGTGCATGTAGCGTCCGCCGCTCCAGGTCCCATAAGCTGTGCGTGTAGCGTCCATAAAAATAAGTTCTCAATAAAACGCGAGAAACCGGCGTGATGCAATGATGGTTTTGAAACCACGAATGGACTCAGCGCGGCGAAAGCGGCAACCAAAAAGTAGCGGCACGGGCGTCTCGCTCTTGTATGGCAGCGAAAGTTGGGGCTGTGGCGGACCACACGGGCGGGACGCCCGTGCCACTACGCGGCTCGAAAATTTGCGCAAGCTGCGAACCTCCTGGGCATCGTAGTACGAATTGGCACGAATAAAGTTGGATTGGCGTCCCTTGGCGTTCATTCGTGTTCCTTCGCGGTAAAATAGTCATTTTCCCCGGAGCGCCTTTGGCCTACCTTCGCGCCATGTTCAAACCGACCGATCTGTTTGATCTTTCGCAAACCGAGCACGCCGCGCTGTTCAACGGCTGCGAATACGCCTGGGACGCGCTCAAGAAGATCAATGATTATCTCAAGGCGAACGTGCGGCCGGCTTTGAAGAATCGCTGCGAAGGGACAGCTTACATCGGCGAACAGGTGTTCATCGGCCAAGGAACCGTGGTCGAGGACGGTGCCATGATAAAAGGGCCGGCCATCATCGGCTGCAACTGCCAGATTCGCCACAACGCCTATCTGCGCGAGGATGTCATTGTCGGCGACAATTGCGTGGTCGGAAATTCGAGCGAGCTGAAGAATGTGCTCATGTTTAACGACTGTCAGGCGCCGCATTTCAATTACGTCGGCGACTCGATCCTCGGGCACAAGACTCATCTGGGCGCAGGGGTGAAGGTGTCGAACATCAAACTCGATCGTACCAACGTGACCGTGGAAATTGATGGCAACCCGTTCGATACCGGTCTGCGCAAATTCGGTGCTGTCCTGGGCGACGGTTCGCAAATTGGTTGCAACGCGGTGTTGAACCCCGGCAGCATCCTCGGCCGCGGCGCGATCATTTACCCGAACGTCAACTGGCGCGGGATTTTGCCCGCGAACATGATTGCGAAAAACAAAGCGGCGGTGGAGGTGGTGGTGCGAAGACCGAAAAGTCCCGGGTAGCACCTGCGCTTCGCGGGTTGTTTCGGGTGGCCCGCCCGAAACCAGTTCGCGGTCGGCGCCCGGACGGAACTCAAATATCATCCAGTGCGATCCTCGAAACCAAACGCAAACCGTTCTGCCCGGTGGTGCGCGGCCTTGCGCGGTAGATGTTGCAAGCGTGAATTCCGCGGAACGCCGGGTTCGACCCGCAACAGGCGGGCGCTCCCCTTTGCCTCATGATCGGCGTGATTGAAAATCAACCCGCCGGTTCGGGCATCGACCTCCTCAAACAGGTCGAGGAAATGTTTTCGCCCACAGGGCGGTTGTCGCGCGCGAAAAATTTCGAGTACCGCCCGCAGCAACAGCAAATGGCCATGGCCGTGGCGCGTGCGCTGGAAGCGAAGGAGCCTCTGGTGGTCGAAGCGGGCACGGGCGTCGGCAAAAGCCTGGCCTATCTTGTGCCCTCAATACTGTTCGCCCTGTCGAACCGGAAAAAGGCAGTTGTTTCCACGTACACAATCAATCTCCAGGAGCAGCTCGTGGAAAAGGACCTGCCGATGCTGGCCGGAATCCTCCCGGTGAAGTTCAACTTCACCATGCTCAAGGGCCGGCAGAATTATCTGTGCACGCGCCGACTGCACAAAGCAATGCAGCAGGCCGACAGCCTGTTCACCTCGCCCGAGGTCCAGGAGTTGCAGCGCATCTGCGAATGGTCGAAACGGACCCGCGACGGCAGTCTGTCTGACTTCGACCTCGAGCCGGATCCGAAGGTCTGGGCGCAAGTGTGCTCCGAACGCGGAATTTGTTCCCCGAAAATCTGTGGTTCCGCTTCCGAATTTGGCAAACAAAACGGCATTTGCTTTTTTCAGCGCGCCCGCAATCGCATCCTTTCCGCCGACGTGCTGGTGCTGAACCATACGTTGTTCTTCACGTTGCTGGGGGGCATCGACAAAGAAACCGACGGCGGCATCCTGTTCAGAAACGATTTCGTCATTTTCGACGAGGCGCACAACGTGGAGAACGTCGCCTCGAGGCACATTGGCTTGAGTGTTTCCAGTGGACAAGTGCGTTACGCGCTGCATCGGCTCTGGAATCCGCGGACGGAGAAAGGACTCCTGGCGACACTGCGGCAGGGCGTTGCGGTCAAGCGGGTCGCAGAACTGTTGCACGAAACCGACAAATTCTTCATCGAACTCGAAGAGGCGTGCGGAGAATTGAGCCGTCAGCAGGCCTCGACCGAGTCTGGCGCCGCCGGAAAACGGAGCTGGACCGAACTGCGCATCCGCCGTCCCGACCTGGTGCGCGACAGCGTGACATTGCCGATTCAGCGGCTTCGCGAAGTCCTCAGCGAGTTGATCAGGACCAGCGAGGACAAGGATACCGGCCAGGAGCTGATGGAATGCAACCGGCGCCTGGGCGAATTGCGGGACGAAGTAGGGATGTTTCTCAGCCAGAGCGCGGAAGATCACGTCTATTGGGTCGAGCGCGGCGGCAAGGCTCAAAGGAACCTGACCCTGAACGCCGCCCCGATCGACGTGGCCGGATTTTTGCGAGAGCGGCTCTTCGAAGCAGACACGTCGGTGATCATGACCAGTGCGACCCTGGGAACCAAAGCCGGGCAGGCGTCCCGCCTGCCCGGCGAGCGCGCCGGCGCGAGCGGTCAAACAAATCCAGTGGCGTCGGCTTCGCCGACGCGGGCAGGCGAGATGCCCGCCCTACTCTATTTCGCCCACCGCGTCGGCGCGGAGCGGGCAGTCCAACTTCAGCTCGGCTCGCCCTTCGATTACGAGCATCAAATGAAACTGTTCGTCGCGGGCAAAATGCCCGATCCGCGCGAAACGGGCTATGCCGATGCACTCAGTCATTGGATTGAGCACTTCATAAAAATGACGCACGGCAAGGCCTTCGTCCTGTTCACCAACTTCAAATTGATGCATGAAATCGGCGAGCGGATGCAGCCGTTTTTCGACAACCTTGGCGTCACTTGTTTCGTGCAGGGCACCGGCACACCGCGCTCGACGATGTTGGAAAAGTTCAAGGAGGAAATTGACTCCGTGTTGTTCGGGACGGACAGTTTCTGGCAAGGCGTGGACGTGCCGGGCGAGGCGCTGAGCAACGTGATCGTCACACGGCTGCCGTTCGCGGTGCCCGATCATCCGCTGATTGAGGCGCGCATCGAAGCCATCGAGGCGCGCGGTGGAAATTCGTTCAACGAATTCTCCCTGCCCGAGGCCATCCTGAAATTTCGCCAGGGCGTCGGTCGGTTGATTCGCGCGAAGACGGACCACGGGATCGTGGTGGTATTGGACAACCGCGTCCTGACCAAACGTTACGGCCAGGCGTTTTTGGACGCGCTGCCCAAGTGTCCGGTCCAAATCGTGTAGGCGCCGAACTAGCGGCGGGCGTCTCGCCTGCCGTAGAGTCCGGGCATCCTGCCCGGCGGAAAAACCTTGCCGCAACCCCAAACGCCTCGAAAAATTCCTGTGCGGTCGGAAATTCGCTTGTTCTCTCAGGGCGGCAGGATGCCGCCCTCTACGGCAGGCGAGACGCCCGCCGCTGCGCTAAATAGATACACGGCGTCAGCTTTGGGTTGCCGTATTGGAACCCACCGCGGCTGACGGCCTTCGCGAGCACGCGCGGTTGTGACTTGTATTGTTCCGGCCGTTGGTTCAAACTGACGCCATGTCTGAGATTGTCCAATTCGTTCATCACGGCGCGGAGCAGATCACGCCGAAGATTTTGCGGGGGGTGCACAAGAAATTGCCGTTTCTCAAGATGGAATTCACGCAGATCAAAGCGCCCAAATACCCGCATCTGGTGGAGCAACTGGAATTCCTCGCCGACGTGGTGGAGGATTTTGCCGAAGGCGCGGAAGACGATCTGCCGTTTGTGGCGGTGGCCAGCGCTGTGTTTGCCCTCATCTACGCGCATCGCCAGAAGGACCTTATTCCCGATTTCGTTCCTGACTTCGGCCACGCGGATGAATCAGCCGTGGTGCGCGCGGTGTTGATCGAGCACGAAAGGGTTTTGGCCGACTACGCCAACCGCCACCACCGCAACTGGTCGATCATCACCGTCAAACCGTGATGAATGGCGTCCGACCTGAACAACAACACTTGCTACCGTAAGCCGCGGGTCGCGACAATGCGACGAGATGAAGGGCCGCAAAAAGGCGCAAGAGGCGCAAAGAAAGGGCAATGGTAAATTTTCGGTGGGGCGAGGGTTCACCCTCCGAAGTGCTACGGAGAACGGGTCGTGGCCGAAAAATTCAGCTTCTGTGTTTTTTGCGCCTCTTTGTGGCTCATGATTTTGTCTTCGAAATTTTGCGGCTTGATCAGTAAAGGCGAAACCAGCCGCTCGTTCATGTGTGAGCGCTTCCTTCCAGAAACCTTTCTTCGCCACCGTGGTTGTCCTTTTGCTGATCGCCGCGGGACTGTGGATGGTCGGCTCCCGGCACGAACCTTCTGTCCCCGTCGAGCCGATCAGCATCAGCGGCAGAATCAGCAGGGAGCTCGCCGCCCGATTGGAGGCACTCGAAGCCCGAGAAAAGAAAGCGGACGAAACAGTATGGGCCAGGGAAATTCTCGCCGAGGAATGTGGCCGGACTTTTGAATCGTTGTGGGATTCACTCAACGCGACCACGAACAAACTTGGTCTCATCGCTTCTTTTCCCGTCGGCGAAGTGGTACTGGGCAAATGGGACCCGCCGCAAACTTTGCCTCACGGAATTGAACTGCGGGCGCCGGGCGGACCCGGAGCTACGCTTTCTCCCGGAGAATGGCGGCGCTTTGTTGAGGAGTTCGGGCGCGCCGGCTGGCGACTCGCGCAGACGGAGTTTCGCCACAACCGTTTCGAGACGGACGAAACCGGTCAGCCGCGACAAAGTCATTTCTATTTCTCCGCTCACCTGACCAATTCCGCCCGCCAACCTCCCCTCACCCGGCCTGAAGGCCACCCTCTCCCCATCGGATGGGGAGAGGGACGGGGTGAGGGGATCGGCCAACGTTCTGTCCCCAACGCGCGCGATTTTGGAGGGGGACCTGATCGTGGGCTGGGCGACGAATCGGTCGGGCGACGGGTTGAAGGCAGTCAAACGGATCGATGCCAGTCGTCTGACGATCAAAACCCGACGCGGCGAACCGCCCTTTCACCTTATCCTGTCCGAGCGAATCGCGCCGCCTGAAAACTCTAACTCCATCGATCCTCTCATTCTTTACGATCTCGACGGCGATGGGTTGTCGGAAATTATTCTGGCCGATAAGAACCTGGTGTTTCGCCGGCGGGGCGAGGACCGCTACGAGGCCGAACCGTTGTGCAAATATCCGCCGGGGTTGATTTCCACCGCCGTCATTGCGGATTTTGACGGCGATGGCGTCGCGGACTTTCTGTGCGCGAAGTCCGAAGGGTTGGTTTTGTTCAAAGGATCGCCACAAGGCACCTTCGATCAGCCGGGCCGAATGGCATGGCTGGCCAGCCCGCGCCTGACCAACGCCATGGTCCTGACCTGCGGTGACATCGATCAGGATGGCGACCTGGATGTGTTTCTGGGTCAATACAAGGTGCCCACCCTCGGCCAGATTTTGCGACCGAACTTTTACGACGCGAATGACGGTCACTCTGCGAACCTCTTGCTGAACGACGGTCATGGCCATTTCACCGAGGCGACCGAGGCTGCGGGCCTCGGTCCTAAACGCGGGCGTCGCATTTACAGCGCGTCGTTCGTTGATCTGGATCATGACGACAACCTGGACCTGCTGGTCGTGAGCGATTTCGCGGGCGTTGACGTTTATCGGAACGACGGCCACGGCCATTTCACAGATGTGACCGGCGAGTGGGTCGCTGAGACCCATGCTTTCGGCATGGGACACGCGCTGGCGGACTTCAACGCCGACGGACGACTCGACGTTCTGATGATCGGGATGAATTCGCCCACCGCGGACCGTTTGGAGCATCTCAATTTGTGGCGTCCCGACAGGGCCGAGGACCACGCGATGCGGTCGCGGATGACTTTTGGGAACCGGCTGTACCTGGCGCGGACGAACAGCGGGTTCGAACAAACGCCGTTGAGCGAATCGATTGCGCGCTCCGGCTGGTCGTGGGGCTGCAGCGCGTTTGATTTCGATAACGACGGTTTTCCGGACGTTTACATCGCCAATGGCATGCAAAGCAAACAGTCGGTCCGGGATTACGAGCCTGAGTTCTGGTTGCACGACATCTACATTGACGACTCGGTCGATGACGCCACGGCGACTGCTTACTTCATGGGGAAATTCAGTCGCACGCGGGGTACGGGATGGTCGTACGGCGGTTACGAAAAGAACCGGCTCTATCTCAACCAGCGTGGCGGATCTTTCATCGAGGTGGCGCATCTCCTGGACGTCGCGCTGGAGGAAGACTCGCGCTGCGTCGTGTCCGACGACCTGGACGGCGACGGCCAGCCGGACCTGCTTCTCACCACGTTTGAGGTCTGGCCCGAAGAGAAACAAACGCTGCGGATTTACAAAAACACGTTGGCCAACAGTGGTCATTGGATCGGATTTCGTTTCCGGGAGGAAGGTGGCGGCAAATCTCCGATGGGCGCGCGGGTGACGATCCATTATGGCGGGCGCAGCGCCGTTCGTGAAATCGTGACCGGAGATTCCTCCCGCGCGCAACACGCCAACACGGCGCATTTCGGTCTGGGGCAGGCGGACAAGGTGGACCGCGCCGAGATACGCTGGCCGGACGGGCGAACGGTCACGCTTCGTGAACCGGCGCTGGATCATTACCACGCCATTCGCGCGCCTGTGAAAGACAGACCCCGTCCGTGAACAGAACGGACAGCGTCTCATCACGCCGACAAGGGAGTGGCCGACTAGAGCGATAGACCTGACGCCTGCTCGAACGTCAGCGGAGAGCGAGCGGCGAAAGTTGAACCTTTTCAACGCACCAAGGTCCATCCAGTCCGATCATTGTACCATCGGAAATCCAGCTTGCCTGCGGCATCAAACGGGATTACGGGAGGACCGGCTAGGTACTTTACCCCGTAAACGGATGTCCTGCTTTGCCACTTTTTGATTTCGGCATGCCCATCGACAAAGGAGAATCCGCACGCTCTATTATGATAGGAGGCAGGAGTATCACCCCATTGGCTCGCGGTTCTATTCACGATGAAAAAGCTGTCGTTGATCGAATCCGGATGCTCGTCAACCGTGAGCCAGGTGAACGCCGGTTGCGGAACTTCTGATTGCTTCAGAAATTGCCGGTAGCTCTGATCTGCCCAAGCCTTGCCGTCCCGGTCGTCGTGCCCATCGGTACCGCTGTAGCCGAACAAAGCATTCATCGAGTTGCTGCGCAGACGATAGGGAAAACCGGCCTTTCGCTCAGTCGGGCTGACCAAATTATCCGCAGGGCACTTGTAAACACCGAGCGCGGAGGACGTGTAACGCGCTAGCACGCCGTTCTTCACCCACTCGACGTTTGTCACACTCTGATAGGCGATGGCGTACTGTGGCGCTCCGGATGGGTCGTTGGGGCTCCAGACCATCACATTGTTGACCCAGTTATCAAACTTTTTCGTTTGGATCGCCTGTTCCGTACCGGGGATAGTGAAATTATTGGCGCATCGGTCGTCAAAATCACCGGCATACAGGTGCCAAGCGAGCACGAGCTGTTTGTTGTTGCTGAGGCACATGATCCCGTGGGCTTTGGTTTTAGCTTTAGCCAGCGCCGGCAGCAGCAACCCCGCCAGAATGGCGATGATGGCGATGACCACCAGCAGTTCGATCAAGGTAAAACCTCTGGCGAGGGAGGTTCGGCCAACGCGGGAATCTGTTACGTCTTTCATGTTTTTAGCACTGGTTATCCGGGCTCTGTGTAGGAGACTAGCAGTTTGGTGCCGGATTGCAACTGTGCGTTTCGATGCCCACCCGGCGGAAGAATTGGAGTGCTGGAGTTCTGGAGAGTCCAGCACAGTATGCGCGACGTGTTGGAGTTCAAGCTTTAGTGGTCTATTTCATACGGAGGCGGGCTTTAGCCCGCTTCACCGTCCGCGCTGAGAAGACGGAAATGCACGGCCTGCTGTCGTTCGCACGCCGAAGCGGCGTGAACGCCGCCGCGCTCCGCATCGGCGCAGTCTCGTGACCTGATCTCATGAGACGCACACCCCCTCGGTTCTTGACGGGCACCGTCGAAAACCAAAGACTCCCGCCATCAAACCTATGAAACAAATCCTGCCTGCCATTCTGCTTGCGCAATTCGCTGTCTCCATTTTTGCCGCCGACTCATTCGAGTCCAGGCCGGACGATCCTTATTTCGCAAAATTCAAGCCGGCCAGAGCGCCGCGTCCCGCCGGGTTGCTCCTGAAGCATGGCGATCGGCTGGCCATCTGCGGCGACTCGATCACCGAGCAAAAGATGTATTCGCGGATCATGGAGACTTATCTGACGGTCTGCGTGCCGGAATTGGAGATCACCGTGCGGCAATACGGCTGGAGCGGCGAGCGCGCGCCGGGATTCCTGGCGCGCATGACCAATGATTGCCTGCGTTTCACCCCGACCCTCGCCACCACCTGCTACGGCATGAACGACCACGAATATCGCCCTTACGAAGAGCGTATCGGCCGGACCTATCGCGAGAAATCAACCGACATGGTCGCGTCGTTCAAGGCCCACGGCGCGCGCGTGGTTCTGGGTTCCCCCGGTTGCGTCGGGAAACTGCCCGGCTGGGTCAAAAGCGCGAGCGGCACGGTCGAGGACCTGAATCTGAACCTCTGCAATCTCCGCAACATCGGCATCGACATCGCCGAGGAGGAAAAGGTGGGTTTTGCCGACGTTTTCTGGCCGATGCTGACGGCCGGTTTCGAGGCGCGGAAGAAATACGGCGCGGACTACGCGATTGCCGGCAAGGACGGCGTGCATCCCGGCTGGGCGGGTCAACTCGTCATGGCTTACGCGTTCCTGAAGGCGTTCGGGCTTGACGGCGAGATCGGCACGTTCACGGTGGACCTCGCGCACAACAAAGCCACCCTATCCAGCGGCCACGAACTCGTTTCGTTCAAGGACGGCGAAATGCAAATCAAGAGCCGGCGCTACCCGTTCTGCGCCACCGGCGAATCGAACGGCGACGGCAGCATCCGCTCCGGCATGTCGCTGGTTCCCTTCAACTCCGAATTGAACCGCTTGATGCTCGTGGTGAAGAACGCGGCGGCGAAGAGTTACAAAGTCGCCTGGGGCAACGAGAGCAAAACCTATTCGACCGAACAGTTGAGCAAAGGAGTGAACCTCGCGGATGATTTTCCGGTGAATCCATTTTCAGACGCGTTCAACAAAGTGGATGCGGCTGTCGCCGCCAAGCAGGCTTACGAAACGCGGCAGATCAAAGACCTGTTCCACGGACCGGAAGGCAAGGCAGACATCGAAAAGACCGTGGCGTTGACGGAGGAAGTCCGCGCGCCGCTGGCCCGCGCAACCCAGGATGCGTTCCTGCCGGTGAGGCACACGATCAGGATCGCGGCGGAGTAAGCCAAGGCGGTCTGGTCCGGAATTTGGACCACCATCCCATGAACCTGGTGGGGCGAGACTCCGTCGAACCCTGTTTCCCCATCGCCGCCCTGGATGCCAAGGCTCGACGGAGTCTCACCCCACCGGTTGTGATCCCTCAAAAAAAACACCCGACGCAAGGAGACTCTGAAACAATTCGTGGCGCCGAAAGAAAATGGAGCCTCCTTACGTCGGCTGCTACGAACGCAGGCCTTTTCGCCGGATTGCTATCCCAAAAACGCGGCGTGCACGGCTTTCATCGCCTGTTCGGCTTTGGCCAGCTCAATCACCACGGAGATTTTGATTTCACTGGTGGAAATCATTTCGATGTTGACGCCTTCCTTCGCCAGCGTTTCGAACATCCTGCCGGCAACGCCGGAATGGCTCTTCGTGCCCACGCCCACAATCGACAGCTTGCCGATTCTGTCCGTGGCAATGACTTCGCCGAAACGGATTTCCTTCTTCAATTCTTCGATGACTTTCTGCGCCTTGAGCAGGTCGGCCTTGTCCACCGTGAACGAAAGGTCGGTCGCGGGCGCGCCGCTGCCGTGGCTGATGTTCTGCACGATCATGTCCACATTGATCGCGGCGTCGCCGAGGGTCTTGAAAATCCTGGCGGCAACGCCGGGTTTGTCCGGCACGGCCACGAGCGTGACCTTGGCCTGGTTTTTGTCGAGCGACACGCCGCGGATGACGACGTCCTCCATGTTTCTGGTTTCTTCTTTCACAATCGTTCCCGGATTGTCATTCAAACTGGAGCGGACTTCAAAGACGACTCCGAATTTTTTCGCGAACTCGACCGAGCGCGACTGCATCACTTTCGCGCCGAGGCTGGCGAGTTCGAGCATTTCATCATAGGAGATTTCATCGAGCTTGCGCGCAGCCGACACAATGCG
>QHPW01000082.1:0-1857 GCA_003219675.1 Verrucomicrobiota bacterium | reverse complement strand
GGTCGGCCTTCAACGCGGCGGCCAGCGCAATCGCGGTCAAATCCGAGCCGCCGCGGCCCAGCGTGGTGATCTGGCCATCCGGTGTTTCGCCCTGGAAACCGGCAACGATAACCACGCTGCCGTCGTCGAGATGCCGATGGATGCTCTTGGGCGTGATGTTCTGTATCTTGGCCTTGGTGTGGACGCCATCGGTGAGGATGCCCGCCTGCGGGCCGGTGAGTGAAACCGCTTTGACGCCGAGCGCGTGCAACGCCATGGCGGTGAGGGCGATGGTGGTTTGTTCGCCGGTCGCCAGGAGCACGTCCATCTCGCGTTCGCTGGGCAACGGCATGATTTCCCCGGCCAGCTTGATCAGGTTGTCGGTCACGCCGCTCATCGCCGAGACGACCACGACGACTTGATCGCCGTTGGCGCGGTATTTGGCCACGCGCGCAGCGACGTTTTTGATTCGCCCGGTGTTGCCCACCGACGTTCCGCCGTATTTTTGAACAATGAGCGCCATTACAGACGTGGAGTAGCCGGCCGCTTCGGGTTCCGCGCAGGGCCGAAGCCCGCGGCTACAATCCAATCACTTTCATCACCGCTTCCTTCTTCGGTTCCACGACGACCGGTTCAGAGCCGGCGGCCTTGATCGCGTTGTCGGGGTCCTTCAAACCGTGGCCGGTCATGGTGGCGGTGATCACGCTTCCGTCGGGGATCGTCTTCGATCGCGCGCATTTGATCAAGCCGGCCAGCGGCGCGCACGACGCCGGCTCGGCAAAAATTCCTTCGGATCGCGCAACCAGCTTGTATGCCGCCAGGATTTCATCGTCTGTGACTTTGCCGATGTGGCCGCTCGATTCCTTGCTGGCGCTGAGCGCGCCCTGCCAGCTCGCCGGGTTGCCGATCCGGATCGCCGAGGCCACCGTGCTCGGTTCTTCAATCGGGTGACCCTCAACAATCGGCGCCGCGCCGGCCGCCTGCCACCCGAACATTCGCGGCAGGCCTTTGGACTGCCCGACCGAGAAATATTCCTTAAACCCTTTCCAGTAAGCGGTAATGTTCCCGGCGTTTCCGACGGGAAGAAAATGAAAGTCCGGGGCGCGGCCCAGGCGATCGCAGATTTCAAACGCGGCCGTCTTCTGCCCTTCGATCCGCGCCGGGTTCACACTGTTGACGACCTCGACGTTGCCGTTCTCACCGAGTTGCCGCACGATACGCAGCGCATCATCAAAGTTGCCCTCGACCGCGATGGTGGTAGCGCCATACATCAGCGCCTGGGCGAGTTTGCCGAGGGCGATTTTGCCGTGCGGCAGGAGCACGACGCATTTCATCCTGGCGCGAGCGGCGTAGGCGGCGGCGGACGCCGAGGTGTTGCCGGTGCTGGCGCAGATGACGATTTGCGCGCCGCGTTCCCCCCTTCGTACTTCAACCAAAGTTCAAACTTCCCGCCGATGGCGTCGACGAAGTTTTCGGCGCGAATGAGCGGCGTGTTGCCGTCGTTGAGCGTGACAACCTGAGTCGCGTCCGAGACCGGCAGGTAGCACGCGTAACACGCGATCACCCCCTGCCAGGGGGCGCGTTGAGCGTCGAGGGTTGAGCGTTGGGGATCCATGAGAATCAGCGGTCGCAACAACGCTCGTTAACCCTCTGCTTTAACCGCGGGTCGCCGCGGCAGGGAGAGGCCGGCTTGAGGAAATAATACGTGTTGATTCGAGTCCATCGTGGTCACTCGAAGTTTTCCACGCGGATCATCAGCGGCGGCGGCTTCACAACGGACAACGCGCCGATCTTCGAGAGTGCCCTGGCGATGGCCGAGTTGCTCGCGTCGTGGATCATCAAAATCAACGGCACACTTTCGCCCTCGTGCCCTTCCGG
>QHPW01000354.1 GCA_003219675.1 Verrucomicrobiota bacterium | reverse complement strand
TTTCACATTTTTCTCGACCGTTCCGGATTGCCACTGGCTGTGGTGGTCGGCGCGCTTGCGCTGTTCCTACTTTGGGCATACCGCCAGGCGTTCAGCGGTTTGATCAAGCCATGAGCATCCATCCGCGCCGCGGACCGAGCGCGGCCAAACCGCGGCGGGTCCTATTACTCGACCTGCAATTAACCCATGGCCAGCAGGAAAAAAACCGCTCCGCACCACTCCTGATCTGACGACCTGAACCAATTTGGATACGCCGGAGCAAAATCTCATAATTTTAATGGTGAAACGGGCGCACGATTTGACAAATGCTATCGAGGGGTGGCAATCGTGCCCTTCGGGAGTGCCTTAATCTGGTTGTAGCGGCGGTCTGTGACCGCCGAAAACGGCGCTCATAGAGCGCCGCTACAGTTTAGATTTGAAATTAAGACACTACCTGCCCTTCCTTTCAATTGACGTGCCGAACAGTGTGGAGTTAGGTTTCGTTCATGGCAACGGTGACCATTGCACTCCCATCCCAGCCGGAGCAAACCGCGCTGAACCTCCGCCGCTGGGCCGAGCTACTGGCAGATAGCGGCCTGACTAAACTCGAAGGCCGCATCGAAACCGACCGCCATGGACAAACCATTATGAGCCCACCTCCCGCTTCTCGCCATGGGCGCTTGCAATCACGTGTGACTTACCTGCTGCAGTCCCTCCTGCCAGATGGCGAAACACTCACCGAGTGCCCCATCTCTACCGCAGACGGCGTGAAAGCGGCTGATGTGGCCTGGGCTTCCGCGGAATGCATGCGCGAGTTGAGCAATCGCGTCTGTTTCCCTCGCGCTCCTGAAATTTGCGTCGAAGTCCTTTCTGGAGCCAACACTCAGACCGAAATGGATGAAAAGATTACGCTTTATTTCGACGCCGGCGCTCGCGAGGTGTGGGTCTGTGCCCAATCGGGCGCGGTCAGCTTGTTCATCTCTCCAAAGTCGCACCCCCTCCGCGCTTCAAACCTCTGTCCTCAGTTCCCAAGTCAGATTGATCTTCGTTGAGCCGCCGCTGCCACCCGATTACGGCTTCGCCGGTTCGGCATTCCAAACCTTGATGTCGTCGAAGTAGCCGTCTTTGCCGGCGACGCCCAGTTCTATCTTCGACTTGGTCGCGTGACCGATGCCCGAGGATTTCAGGTAAGCGGCAGGTTTGCCGTCGAGGGCCACGCGCATTTCTTCGCCAACGGTCTCGACCAGGAGCGTGTGCCACTGGCCGCTCTCGACCGTCGCAGGATACGTAAATGTCATTGCGCATGTTGCCGTCGCGCTCGTCGATGATCGTCACGCCGTTCGTCCGCACCTGCGCGCGGCAAAGGTGTCCGTAATGCGAGCCGGTGTATTTGCGGTCGTCGAACTCCACGTCCATCATCGTGGCGCCTTCCAAACGGATCTTCACTTCAACGACGCTGTCCCTCGTGGGAATCTCCAGACCGTGAACGGCGGCGTGGGCGGTGATGGCGGGTTTGCCGTCGGTGGCAGGAACGTTTTTGTCGCGGGTCTGCATACCCTTCAATGCGCCCTTTTCGAAGGCGAAGGTGTCCACGACCCGGTGCCAGGGCTTCGCGGGCGTGACGCTCTCGAAGTCATCGGAAAAAAGGAGCTCCTTCTTCCTGGCGATCGATTCGGCCGGGACGGTGGACAGATCCGCCGCAAAGGCGGCCGTGGTGATGAGCGAAAGAGCGGTGAAGATGAGGCGTGTGTCCATAAAATGTCAGGTTCGGGCGGGATGTTTAATCCCTGTACTGCCCTTGGCAAGCACAAGTGGCGGCGTGCTTTTCACCAGCTCTGCCTACCAAATCAAACCACGGTAGGGCGGCGCTGCTGCGCCGTTCAAAATCCTGCCGGACGCTCGTGCAGATTCTCGCGTTACGGGCCAACCTTAGTGGTCTATTGCATCAGGCGAGCAGCGCGCTGATTTCCTGGCCCGACCGTCCGTGTCGCGAAAATGCAAACTGCGGCGCAAAACAAGCCAGTTCCTGGTTTTGCAGTTGGGCAACCTGCTGGCCTTTGGTGAACGACTCGGGCATCGGGTGTCCGTGAAGTTTGGCGAGCTGCGGTTTGTTATCGAACGTCTCCAGGTGCGACGGGCCGCCCGACATGTAAAGGAAGATGACCCGCCGGGCACGTTGCGGGTAATGAAGCGGATTCACCACGCCGGTCCGCCGGGCCTTCGGGGTAATTGCGCTTCGCACGAGGCCGGGGTTCAACA
>QHPW01000356.1:9764-11134 GCA_003219675.1 Verrucomicrobiota bacterium | reverse complement strand
GAGGGGACGGCAAAGGCAATTTGAGTGCGGTGTCCGGGCAGGAGAGCGGGGTGAAGGTGTATGGGGAGCAGCGGGGAGCGGCGCTGTGCGATTACGACGGGGACGGGCGGGTGGACCTGGTGGTGACGCAGAACGGAGCGCAGACAAAGCTGTATCACAATGTGGGGGCCAGGCCGGGGCTGCGGGTGAGGTTGAAAGGGCCGGCGGGCAACCCGCGCGGGATCGGCGCGCAACTGAGGTTGATGTTCGGGCCACGGCCCGGTCCGGTGCGAGAGCTTCATGCCGGCAGCGGGTATTGGTCCTAGGACAGCGCCGTTGCAGTGCTTGGCAACCCCGAAGCGCCCACCGCCATTCAAATCCGCTGGCCCGGAGGACGCAGCACGATCAGCCAGCTTCCCCCCGGCGCGAAAGAAATTGAAGTTGATAATGCCGGCCAGGTAAAACTCCTTCGCCCATGAATTATTTTTTTTCGACGGCAGTATTTTTAAGGATCAAAAATGACGGCCCTGTTTTTTCCCACCGATCCGAGAAAACCGGAGCTACCTTGTTGGAACCGCGAATGAAGGAGCCCAGAACGATGTCCGGGTAACCGTCGCCGTCCAGATCGCCTGCGTCCATCGTCAGCCAACGGCCCTCGCGGCATTCCGCGAAGGAATAAGCCTCAAAATCAAGCCGGCCCTTGTTCTCCAGGTAAACAAAGCTTTCTTCAGGGCAGCGATCATAATCCGGGTAGAAGGAAATGGCGGCGATGTCCAGTCTGCCGTCGTTATTGAAGTCCATGGCCATTGCTTTGTAGGCGCCGTTCAGTGGAAAGAACCAGGCCTGGCGGAAATGGTTTTTTCCATCGTTCAAATAGAGCCGGATCCCGTGATAGTTCTTCAGTGGCGAGTTGTATAAATCCCCATTGTCGCCATTGGTCGCCAGAATATCGACGAATCCATCGCGATCGAAATCCACCAATTCAAAGTAAGAACTCCCAAAGGCAGGATGGAATTCGGCGACCGGTGACATGTCGAATCCTCCGTTGCCTTTGTTCATGAACAGGTAAATCCCTTCGCGCGCCTGGGCCATCATGACGATGATGTCCGGGAGACCGTCTTTGTTGAAGTCATAAACATACGCCTTGATCGCGCCGGGTTGATCGAGCAGGACGTGTTCCCTGTACTGGCCGCCGCCGAGGTTCTGGAACCAGGAAAACCGGCCGAGGTAATTTCCAAAGCCACAAACAACGAAATCCTCCTTTCCGTCGTTGTTCAAGTCGGCAAAAACCGTATACGCAGGGCGGGTCAGATGGTCGGCCAATGCATGGTCCGGGTCGAAACGTTCGTTGGTCCGTCGATAGTCAACGACCTTTCCCTGGGGTTCATCGG
>QHPW01000356.1:0-9718 GCA_003219675.1 Verrucomicrobiota bacterium | reverse complement strand
AGTGCCGGCATCTCCCAAATAGAATTGCCTCCGCTCGGGATCAATTCTGACCAGCGTTGTCAAGGGAACCTGAAAACGGTAATCGGGGACTGTGACTTTGAACCCTTTCAGACCCGGTTGAATCGTGGGACGCGGTGACTGCCCGGGCGCCGTGGCGGGAGCCGCGTCGATGTAATACTGGCAAATCGCCTGCCAGTCATGTTCCTCGAGAATGGGCGTGCCGGGGAACACCCCGGCGGCCTCCACGTACTTTCGGCCCGGGCGGAGATCTAAATTCATTCTGGAGATACCGAGCCATTTACTCATGAAAGGGAGGGCCTCGCGTTCCCAGGTCGTCTTGTCCAGCAGGCCGGGTTCGGGGAAAAGATGGCAGCTCTGGCAGACCATGTGCGCCAACATGGCTCCGTGTTCGATTTCTGCTGGTTGGACGAGGGTCCTGGGCCGGGCGTGGCTGTTTGTGACAAGCGCAGTCCCCACGGGGTTGGTAGCGCCAGGTCGGACATCCAGGTCCTGGGCCGCTCCCTTGCGACCGGTCAGGCCGCTGAGCAGGAGCGAAACCAGTAGAATATCGACAACGGAAGGGCCACGGTGCCGCCTGGCTCGACTGAAAGGCAAGGATGACATGGAATTTCTTAACGCAGCCGTATTCTCGCGGATACTGAATTCCCGGTCCAGCAGAACCGCCTGAGGCAGGATCGATTTGGGGTCAACGGCTGGAATTTCGATGGGAATTGCGGGTTAAGCCGGGCCAGGCGGAGAAAACCGGCTTTTTGTTGTTGCCAATGTTTTAGAAACATGATTCACTGTGTTGAGTTTCCGAAGATGAAAACACGTGCGCATCGAAGAAGCTGGCTTTCCCCATTGGCTTTTGCAGGTGGCGCAGGGTTTCTGCCCGCGCGAAGTCATCTTTCACCAACGACCCGTCTGTTCGAACCTCAATCGACGTTATCCTTATGAGAAATCAAGCGGCAAAAATTCTGGCTTCATTGGTTTTGATCACGGGCCTCAACAGCCTGACACTCCAGGCGCAACTGACTGTGAGATCCGTCGGTTCTGTGCGTCACGATGCCGACACCCAGGTCACAATTCTCTTTTCCGCCCCGGTGGAGCAGACCAGCGCGACCACTTTTGGCAATTACACGTTTTCCGCCGGAATCGCCGTGACCGGCGCCAGCCTGATGACGGGATTGCCCCCGGCCAACGCCATTGACGTGTCGCAAAATCCTGCCCCGAACGGTCGCGCCTTTGACAACGAATGCGTCGTGCTCACCGTGACCGGACTGGCGCCCGATGCGACCGCTTCGGTTACAATTCAAAATGTGCAGGACAGGGCGACGCCACCCAACACCATTGCTGCCACCACCATCAATTTTAAGGACTCGGGCTATGCCTGGGCCGAATCGGGCACTCCGGCAATCCCCGGCAAAGTCATCGCCGTCGGCACCAACGGGTTTGATATTTTCAGCGCCGGCTCAGGGCAGTGGGCCAACTATGACGAGGTCTTGATGGTTTACAAACCGGTGACCGGCGATTTCGATTTTAAGGCGCGTGTCGAATTTCAGGATTTTTCCAGCCAGTGGGCGCGCGCCGGTGTGATGGCGCGGGAATCCTTGAACGAAGGCGAGTCTGGCGCGACCCAGCGGGGAAACTGGTGTGCCACTCCCCCCGTACCAGGCAGCGTCAGCCGTTACGTGGACATTCACCCCAATCCCGTCCAGTGTTTTAATTCCGGTGCAGCTACGCCGGTTCTGACACCAGGAAACAACGCCTGGGAATCCCATATACGCAATGGAACCTACATACCGAACAACGGCGGTTTCCAAGTGACTGACAGCGCTAATATGACACCCGGAGCGCCGCCTTATCCCAACGCCTGGGTGCGGATTCAAAGAGTCGGAGACGATTTCCACACTTTCCATAGTGGCGATGGCATAAACTGGGATCCGGCCGCGGACAGGCTTGCCGATAGTTTCGTGAACCCTGCTACCGTTGTAATAGACAATTCCGTCTCGCCCTGTACGGGTTCTGGCGGGGACCCATTACCCATGAAGCCGACTCTTTTTCTCGGTCCGGCCTTCGGCCCCGAAACGGTGAATATTATGCCGCCTGAAGGGAAAAACCGGCTGTTTCTGTATCAAATCCGTTTCAACGCGTTGGATGTGCCGTATCTCAGAGTGGTGGATCCTAATGCCAGCGGAGTTGTTTTGCTGGTGGAGGATGGTGCTACCGGCGTTTCAGTAAATACCAGCTCGGTGCGACTGACGTTCGACGGTAATTCTGTGACGGCTGCGGCCTCAAAAGCCGGGACGACGACGACGATTGCGTACAAAGCCGCGAGCCCCTTCGTGGCGGGTTCGAATCATTCCGTGACCTTGACTTTCACCAACACCCTCGGGAATGCACAGAGTTTTCAGCGCAACATTACTATCCCGGCCTATCAGACCATTCCGGCCAGTTATGCAGTGGCGTCGGCCTCGAATCCTGGTTTCAATGTGCGGGCCCATCAGATCGATGCGACGCGTGGACCGGACGATGAAAACTCTCTTGCCAACGCGGAGGAACAGGCGGCGGACGGCTATATTGATTCGAGCACAGGCCAGCCTTATCCCAATACAGCGGACCTGACGGGCGCCACGGGCGGCATTTTTGCTTACAACAGTGTGATCAACTGGAACAACAATGGCGCCGCTTACGGTGCTCTGAACCTGCCGGCGGACATCGGAAACTGGCAGGACATCAATAATCCACCCTACAACATCGCGGACGTTCAGTTCCCGGGAATGCCCGGCAACGCGGCCAACAATCACAATGCCGCAGCTGACGCGCAGTACGACTCGTTTGTGGAAGAAGTGACCGCATACGTTCAATTGAAGGCGGGCGCCTACCGGATGGGAGTGAACAGCGATGACGGATTCAAAGTGTCCGTCGCGCCCGGCGCACCGGACGTATTTGGCCAGCAACTGGGTGTTTGGAATACCGGGCGCGGTTCTTCCGATTCGTTTTTCGACTTTGTGGTTGTGGCGGACGGGATTTATCCATTCCGGTTGCTGTGGTGGAACGGGGCTGGCGGGGCAAATCTCGAATGGTTCACCGTGGACCTCGGCACGGGGGAGAAGATATTGCTGAACGAGACCGGCAATGCTAATGCAGTGGTGGCGTATCGGACGGCTCAGGGTCGCGCCTATGTGAAGTCGATCCTGCCCGCGAACGGGTACCTCGGGGCGAGTCTGACACCCCAGGTAAAGATACAGCTTGAGGATGGCCTCACGCAGGTGGCCAACGGGTCGGTTTCTTTGCGTATTGACGGGAGCACGGTCACACCCACGACCAGCAAGAGTGGAACAACAACGACTGTGGCATGGTCGCCTCCGTCCGCGCTGGGGTTTGGCTCCACTCACACTGTGGATCTGGTTTGGACTGAAAGCACTTCACCGACTCCCACGGTCCGGACGACCACATCCACCTTCACCATCGGGGGCCTGGCGTCATTGCCGGCCGGCACGCTCTGGATCGAGGCGGAAGACTTTGATTCCACCGGCCAGGACGCACAGGCGCGAACCACGGCCAGCACCTGGCCGTACGCGGGAGGGGCGTATGACGGCCTGGGTGCGATTCATGATGTGGATTACCACGCGAGCGACACGGGGCCGTTTGATAATTTCCCCAATACGACCACTCCTAATCCCGATGCCCCCAGCGCGCACAATTACCGGATCGGGATTCCGGCCGAATTGAATGGTCCAAACCGCTACGTTCCGATGGATTCTCAACTGGATGCAGGCACGCTGGATGTTCAGCGGCCCGGCGGCTTCGATGCGACGACAAACTTCAAGATTGGCTGGGACGCCGGAGGCGAGTGGTACAACTACACTCGTGCAAACATTCCCGCGGGACTCTATACCGCGGTAGGGGCGTACTCTCACGGGGACGCAGGAGCGGATGTGGGCGGAACGCTTTCCCTGGTGACCGCTGGAGTCGGGACATCGAATCAAACGCTTGTCGTGCTTGGCAGCTTTACGGGCCCGGCGCCGGGCGGCTGGGGTAACAATGCTATGGTGCCTTTTAAATCCGCCACGGGAGATTCGGCAGTTTTCAAACTTCCCGCGGGTCCGAAAACGTTACGGGAAACCAACCGCAACGGTGATTATGACTGGTTCGCGGTTGTGCCTGTCACAGGCGTGCCGCCCAAGGTGACTGCCGCCTCCCCGCCCAATAACCCGACCGCAAGACGCGATCCGCCTTATGCGGTCAAGCGCGACGCGCAGTTGAGCTTCACCCTGGAAGACTTCAGCACTGCGGTGGTTTTAGGTTCGGTCAAGCTGATGTTTGATGGGGCGGACGTGACCTCGGCGGCCACCATTAATAAGAACGTTGATATCACAACGGTGACCTATGACCCGCCCGGTCTGATGGATATTGGATCGGCGCATTCGTATTCGCTGATATTCTCAGACAACGGAACACCCTCGATTACGCAAACGAATAGCGGCACGTTCCTGGTGCATGTCTATCCGACGGTTGGGACGTTCGTGATCGAGGCCGAAGACTTCGATTCCGGCGGGGGGCAGCACCAGACTCGAGCCGACACCATGCCCTATCTGGGAGGGGACTATGCCGGGTTGGGCGCTATTCACGATGTTGATTACCATGCGAATGACGTGGGCCCATTCGGCGCCGATTGCGGCAATCCCGATACAAACGCCCCGTGCTCCTGGCTGTATCGGACGGCAATCCCGGCTCAAAGGGGTGGTCCGAGTCGCTACGTGCCGATGGATTCTCAACTGGACTCCGGGACGCTCGACGTGGATCGAGGCACCTGGACAGCGACGAACAACTTCAAAGTCGGTTGGACCGCACAAGGCGAGTGGTATAATTACACACGCACCATCCCGGCCAACAGCTATCAGGTCTGGGCGGCGCTTTCACACGGCGACCTCGGTGCCGATCTTCTGACCGGAGGTTTGGACCTGGTAACCGCTGGGGTCGGCTCCTCCAATCAGACTGTTCAGGCTCTGGGCACCTTCAAGGCGCCGGGGACGGGCGGCTGGGGCAACGACGGTTTGGTGCCTTTAAAGGACAGCAGCGGGAACGCAGCGGTCGTCAGCCTGGGCGGCGTGCAAACACTGCGTTTCGACACTGCCAGTGGGGATTATGATTACTTCCTGCTGGTGCCCGTGGCGCCGCCGTTGCGGTTTAATGCGCCGACGATTTCCGGGAACAACGTGAATATCTCGTGGACCGGGACGGGGACGCTGCAAGAAGCCGCCAACCTGACGGGCAGTCCCGGTGACTGGGGCAATGTGGCCGGCAGTCCGGCGAGTCCGTTCACCGTGCCCATTGGATCTGCCGCTCACAAGTTCTATCGTTTGATACAATAAGCACCAACTTACGTAAAAAGGCCGGACTCCAAAAGAGTCCGGCCTTTTTAGTTTTCGCCGAGGAGACCGGACTGACCGTCGATCCTTGTTTCGTAACCGGCAATAACAGAACGACGCCGACTCTGTCGCGGGAGGCCGACATAAAATCAGCACGCCAAAAATCTGGTAGTGTCCTGATTTGGTGGCGGCGGTGCTGCGGCACCGCCGTGCGCCGCGGCAGCGGCGCACCCACCTTAAGCAGATTAGCCACTGCCAAAAATCTCGTTAAGCGGACCCTGGCTTAGTGGTCTATTTCATAAATACGCATACGTTCGTTGCGCCCAATTTGGCCCGTGGCGAGGCGCGAGGGAGGGAGTGTATCCGCAGCGATACTCGACCGACCGAGCAACGAGCCACGGGCCAAATTGGGCGCAACCCGCAGGGCGGCATGTCTTTTAGCCGGAGGCGTTGTTGCTTGCTCCTTACAGATCCGCTGCGGGATATGCTCGTCGCTCGCGCCTAGCCTCCGCCCAAAATCCATTGCCGCGAACGTGTGCGTATTTATGAAATAGACCACTTAGTTGTGATGGTGCCCTTGCGGGGCGTTTGAAAACCGGAAGCTTTTCAATTTGACGAAAACGGGACGCGAATCGCCCTCCCGCACGGTATAGCAACTGTCCAAAGCGAGGTGGTCGAACTTCTGGGTCAAGCCGGACGAAGGCCAGAAAATCTCAACTACCCTGGCCCTAACCGATTTCCTGACGCAGCGGATTTGCTCCGAAGCTTCCGCCTGCACTGACCTTTTTATAAATCGTCCGCCGCCCGTTCTCGGTTTCCACGGTCACTTTGATCTGCGCGCCGATCGCGGCCCGATTGGATTGAACCCCGACCAGCTTGAGTTTCAGCCAGTGGTTGCTGTTGCCGGGATTCTCATAGAGAACCTTGCGATAAGTATCGCCGGAATACGCGCCGCCCATGTTTTCGAAAATGTCCTGGTCCCCGTCATTATCAATGTCCGCAAATGCGATGCCGTGGCCCTTTTGTAAATGGCCGAAGTCTCCGGAGGTCGTCACGTCCTGAAAGAATTTTCCTTCTGCGTTCCGGAACATGCGCTTGGGAATCAGCGTGCTCAGGTCCGGATCGCCCGTGCCGATATAGAAATCGAGGTAACCATCGTTGTCCAGGTCGCCGAAATTGCAGGCCATGCCGAGGATAACTTTGTATAGGCCGGCTTCTTTGGTGACGTCCGTGAAAGTGCCGTCGTGATTGTTGCGATAAAGCCGCGCCCGTTCGGCCTTGGTTGGCAGGCCAAGATAGTCGGCGGCGATGTCGCCGACATCCTTGATTCCGAATCCACAAACAAAAATGTCCAGCCAGCCATCATTGTCGTAATCAAAAAACCAGGTCGGAAAACTGTAGCGCGGCTCGGTGACGCCTGCTTGCGCCGCTACGTCAGTGAATTTCCAGGCGCCTTTCGGAGACTTGTTCGCGCTCTGCGGACCTTCGTTGCGAAACAACATCTTGGGCTGACCTCGGCTTGAGACATAAATGTCCGGCCAGCCGTCGTTGTTGTAATCGCCACTGGCAACCGCTTTGATGAATGCGATCGCGTCCAAACCGACCTCCGCCGCGCACTCGGTAAAAGTGCCGTCGCCGTTGTTGCGGAAGAGTTCGCAGCGGTTGGTGTCGCCGGGTGTCGTTTCGTTTCCAACAAATACGAAGCAGGCCGGCTTCCTCAGTGACGTCGTCGAACGTGCCGTTGCCATTGTTGCGCAGCAACGACAAGGGATAATGGCCCTCGACACCGAACCACGCTCCACGGAGCACCAGCACGTCCGGCCAGCCGTCGTTGTTGTAATCCGTCTGCAGGATGTTTAGTCCGCCCGTTTCCCCGATCAGGCCGGCCTCCTCCGTGCGGTCGGTGAAAGTCCCGTCACCGTTGTTGCGGAAATAGCGCAATTGATCGCGCACGCCCAACGATGAAATCATGATGTCCAGATTGCCGTCACCGTCGAAGTCTTCGACGATCACGCCGCCGGACAGTGAATTCAAATCGAGACCCAGGTTGCCGGCGACATCGTAAAACCTGGGCAGTGGATAATCGGATTGGAAAACTTTCGGTGGAATCAGCCACTTGGATGGCACTTTGTCCGGGTATTCTCCCAGTGTCATGTACGCGAGGTTGAGCAGCCAGCGCGCCTTCAAGTCGTCGGGAAATTCGTTCAACTGTTCGATCAGGAATTCCACAGCCTTGCGGGAACCGCGCTGGATTTTGTGGATCCCCGCCGCCTGTATCGGCATCAGACACGAATCGATCGTGTGATTGCTCAGGCAGTTCTCCTGTTCGCCGAGCCTCAGATAGGCAATTGCCAGGTAATGCCGAAGCGAGCTTCGAGTTTGGGTGCCGAATTGGACGGGGCTCGTCTTGATGAACGCGTCGAGCATGGTGAACTCCTGAATGGCCTCCCAGCTTTTCCCGCACAGCAGCAATTCCGTTGCATACCTGGAATCCAGGTCGAGGACTTTGGCCCCCTTGTCGGGCGAGTCCGGCGTCGCGAGCAGCTGTTTCAACTCCTGGCCGAACAAATCCGCCCGTTCGCGATTCATGTAAAGGTTGTTCCGTGGATTGCTCTGTTCGGTGATTTTTTGAAGTCGCTCAGCCATTCGTTTGGTTCCCGGCGCCTGGTAAGGGGCTGCGATAGCTTCAAAGGCCAGGTTGCACAACACCAGGAGAGACGCGACGCGGCCGAAGAGGCCCAAGATCGTGCTCGCGATCGAACTGAAATTCAATGCCATGAAGGTTGGCGGATTTTTGTTCGGGAGCCGTGCCAGTCGCGGTAATCCAAGCATATCCGCCCGATGAAAGAAGTACAGAATTTGATTCGTAATGCCACTTCTTTATGATGTCGTGGATTATCGAGCAGGCCCGTGCCGGTTTCGCGCCTGACCTGACTTGACCCAAACATGCCTAAACTTGTCGCAACGACATTCGTAGTCGTTTTCGCTTTCTCTGTTTTGCCGCGATCTTCCGGCGCGGCCGAGTGGCAGTCGGCCAGCGGTTTTCGGAGCGCGGAGCTTCCCGTTCCGGCTGCGGGCAAAACAGGGTTTACGCGCCTGCCGCCCTCGCTCACGGGAATCACGTTCACCAATTACCTTTCGGACATCAAAGCCGCGGAAAATCAGATTCGCTTGAGCGGTTCCGGTGTTGCTCTGGGCGACGTGGACGGCGATGGCTTGTGCGATATCTATTTGTGCCAACTGGAAGGGCCCAATGCGCTCTACCGGAATCTGGGTCATTGGAAATTTGAAGACATTACCGCGTCCGCCGGAGTGGCGTGCGAAGATCAGTATTCAACGGGCGCGATTTTAGTCGATGTTGATGGTGACGGCGACCTTGATTTGCTGGTGAACGCGCTGGGCGGAGGCACCAGGCTCTTCCTCAACAACGGCAAGGGCCATTTCCAGGAAGTCGCAGATGCGGGACTGATTCGCAAGTTCGGAAGCACGTCGATGGCGCTGGCGGACATCGACGGCGACGGCGCGCTCGACCTTTATGTCGCAAACTATCGTACGACGACGGTGCGCAGCACCGGCCTGGACATCTTGAATATCAACGGACGAAAGGTGCTCAAGCCCGAAGATCGTGATCAAATGTATATCACCCCGGACGGATTTCTCCGGGAGCACGGCGAGATTGACGCGCTATACCGGAATGATGGCAAGGGACATTTCACGATGCTTTCATGGACTGACGGCCGGTTTGTGGATGAACGCGGTCGGCCGCTCTCCGCTCCTCCGCGCGATTGGGGCTTTTCGGTGATGCTTCGGGATATTGACGGAGACGGCGTGCCGGATATTTATGTCTGCAACGATTTCTGGAGCCCGGACCGCATCTGGATTAACGATGGCAAAGGAAAGTTTCGCGCCCTGGCGCGCACGGCGCTGCCCGATACGAGCAGTTTCTCCATGGGCGTGGACTTCGCCGACATCAATCGCGATGGCTTCGATGACTTTTTCGTGCTCGATATGCTGAGTCCGAATCACATTCGCAGCATCACCCAGTCTTCACGCGCGGGCATCCGCGCGTCGCCAGTCGGCATAACCGACGAACGCCCACAGGTCGAGCACAACACCCTGTTCCTGAATCGCGGTGACGGGACTTACGCCGGCGTTGCGCAGTATGCGGGCGTTGCTGCCACGGAATGGTCCTGGTGTCCCGTTTTTTTGGATGTGGACCTGGACGGCTACGAGGACCTGTTGATTACGACCGGCTACAGCTTCGACACGCAAGACAAGGACGCGGATGAGCGGATTAAGGCCTTGGGGCCGTGGCCGCGAGAAAAGGTCCCTTTCAAGTTGCT
>QHPW01000349.1:3723-6153 GCA_003219675.1 Verrucomicrobiota bacterium | reverse complement strand
ATAGACGGTTCTTCAGGCGCCCGTAAAGCGGAAACAGCGCCGTGTAGTTCAGGGCAGGGTCCGTGGAGCGTTGCTGGAAATAAACCGGGAACAAAGTGAACCGTTTCTGGGTATTCTCCTGCTGGTTTTGTCCGCCCGAGAAATTGAACATCTGAAGGATTTGAAAACGATACTCGGTCCCGAAACGGTCATAAGTCAGCAGCGGATAGGCCAGGTCGAATTCTTCCACATCGGCACCCCGGTCGAACGTGTGAGAAAAAAGGGGGGACAAGGCCCATTGGGTTTGTGACTCGCGCCGCTCGTAACTTAACAGCGGGCCTGCTGCTTCCACCCGCCGGCCGGGGTCTAAAGTCAGTTTGAATTCCTGAACCAAAGGACCGCTTTCCAGTTCAACGGGGCGCGCGGCCGGGGAGTTGAGCATGCCGGCAAAGAGACCGAGGGCGATCAAATGTGTTGTGGGCGGCATGCGTTCCCAGGAACGTGCAATCGGCCGAATGGTAGGAACGACCATCTGAGGGTCAAGCTTCGCGAAACCCATTCGGGGAACCCGAGAGATATGTGCGTCCCATCGCCTGGCGCTCGTTTCGATAACGTTAGCGCCGGGTTCGCGCGGCAATAAACGACCGTTTTTGCTTCTGTTTTAATTAAAGTTTGACTTTGAACCATGGCTTATTTAGCTTAAAAGCATACTTGAGGTTTTTACCTCGGTTCCTCCCGACCCAGTGTCGATTGTGCATTGTCGTCACTGGGTTTTTTATTGCCCAGAACCCAGCCGCGGTGGCTCAGGAGATTCAGAATCGCCGGCAGGAAAGTCAACGCCGCGACCATACAGGTGGTGGTGCCGACAGCCATCACGCAGCCCAGGCTGGCGATGCCCTGGTGCCTGGCCAGCATGAGACTGCCAAAGCCGACAATCGTTGTCAGCGCCGATACGAAGACCGCCTTGCCGGTGCTCTTGGCAAGGATGCTCGGCTTTCGTTCCTCGGCGTATCGATTGAGAATATGGATGCCGCTGGTCACGCCAATGCCAATGACCAGCGGCAGCGTCATAATGTTCGCGGGATTGAACGGAACCTCGAACCAACCCATGAATCCAACCATCCAGACGGTGCCGACGCCAACCGGGAGCAGTGAAAGGATCACGCAGGTTATCGAGCGAAAGTGGACGAACACCAGAATGGCAATCGCCGCCAGCGAGTACCAGGCCGCTTCCTCATAGCTGTCCTTGAGCAGGGTGGTATATTCCAGGAGTTGGACCGGGGTGCCGGTGATAATCGGCATGCCGGTGTTGCCCGGGTTGAGCGCATCGCGCAATTGCTTTACGAATTCCTCCTGGTTCTCACGCTGCCACACATCTTTCCTGGGATAGACCTGCAGCAGAAACAGATCGCCGGATTTGCTCACGAAACGATGCCGCAACGCGGGCGGCAGATCTTCCGCTCGCAACGGACCGCGGTTGTCCTGGTTCTTGAGCGCCTCGAAAGTTTCCCGGATGTCACTGAACAGCGCCTGCTGAAACGCCGCCAGTTTCTTCGTTGCCGGTTGCGGATCATTGAACATGCGCTGTCGCAATTGTTCGATCGCCTGCCGCAGCGACTTGAGATTATCGTACAGTTCCTTGTTCTCCGCCTTGCCGCTGCTGGCATTCTCTTTTTCCACCTCGTCCATCGCCAACCCGATGTAGCCGTGCAAAATCCACAACGTCCGGCTCAGGTCCGAAACGTTCGCCGGCTCAAGGTCCACCTCGGCAAATCGAATCGGGGCCAGTTCTTTTTTGACTTCGCCGACCAGCTCCAGTTTGCGCGTCTGGTCTTCGCTCAGGTAGCGGGCCATCGAATCAACGCTCCCGACTGCGGGAAGGCGGGTGATCCGGGCCTCCAGCTCCAGAGCGTCCGCGAGTGATTTGGCAATGACGGCGCAGTAGAGCACCGATTTCTCGGCCGAATTGATCAGTTTTTGCTCGAAGGCAACCGCCGGCAACCCTTTGCTCTGCATGTGGAGCAGGTTGTAATCGAAGCCGACCTTTGGAAACTTCGTCAGCGACAGAACGCAGAGTGCGGCCGTGATGGAGGCCACCAACAGGGGTCGCTCAAGCCACATCCTCTCGAGTCGGGCCCGTTTCTCGATCGCCTGGGGGTAGGTATGATCGAGCACGTTCTGCCGTCCGCGCAACAAGAGCACCGGCAGTAATGTCATCATCGGAACCAGGCAAATCAACAACCCGCCTCCGCTGATGATGCCCATTTCCTGGATTCCCTTGAAATCGGTAAACCACATGGCCAGAAAAGCGCCGGCGGTGGTAAAACAACCGGTGAAAATCCCCTGGCCGGTATAGACCATCGCCTTTTCCAATGCGTGTTGTTCGGTTTTGCCCTGGCGCAATTCCTCCTCATAACGCGTGACCAGATGCACCCCGAAATCGATCGCCAG
>QHPW01000349.1:0-3664 GCA_003219675.1 Verrucomicrobiota bacterium | reverse complement strand
TGATGGGCCGTCCCGACTCGCTGTAGCCGTAGATGAAAATGAGCGCGACCAGGACCAAAGACACAATCGTGGCCACGGTGGTGTCGTGCTGCGACTGCGCCATCTCGTCGTATTCCAGCACCGGCTCGCCGGTGATGCCGACGTTGATTCCCGGCACTTCACTTTTCGTTTGCGCCACCAGCTCGCGCAATCGTTGCACCGCCTTGTCGTTCAGAGCATCGCTCCGCGCGCGGGCCGTCACGATGTAAATATGCCCGTCCGCAAAGGTGACGTAAATCTGCTGCTCCGCCTCCTTTCCGGCATTGAACAACGCCGTCAGACCGGGCGATGGCGGGGTGCCGGGGCGCTGCAAACTGTCGGAAGCCTGTGAGATGATGCGTTCCATTGCGGGAAGCGCTTTCACCAACGACTCGTTCTCCGCATTTTCTTCGCGCTTGGCGGTGCGGAACTGCTGGTTGACGAGGCGAAACAGCGAATTGAGGTTGGTCGCCTGGACAAACTGTTGAATAAACGGCCGGTAATCGCGCAGCGTTTGCAGCAGCTCCTTCAGGTCCTTTTCCGGGAAAAACAACAACGCCTTCTTCCCCAGCATGGTGACGTCGTTGTTGTAGATGACATCGGTGAAAAGGTTCGTTTCCGATTCAAGCCGCGCGCCGAGGCGCTCCACGAACTGGCGGTTTTTCTCCATGTCTTCGCTTTCCACCACCGCGACCAGTTCGTCCTGCGCAATGAACTCCTTTTTGTAGCGCAGATAATTCCTGTGATACTGCTTCTCGGCGCCCACAAGGTCATCGCGGCTGGTGTCAAACTCCAGCTTCGCCACCGTGTAAATGATGGAAACCACGAACAGGAGGAGCTGCGGGTAAAAAAACAACCGCGGATAGTGATAGACGCCATTCGACAACCTGCGCAGCACGCGTACCGCAAGCGAATCGGTCGTCGGGTTCATTGGGAAATTCAATCGGCCGCCAGTGTCATCCGCCGAGACCGCTCGAAAATTCGGCGTTGGAATACACTTCCTTCACATCGTCGTGTTCCTCCAGCGTCTCGATCAGCTTCTGAACCGCCGGCGCCTCGGTCTCGCCGACCGGCACCGTCGCGGTCGGCAGCCAGGTCATTTCCGCCGCCTCGCACTTGACGCCTTTGGCCTCGATCTGCTTGTGCGCGGCCTCGAAGTCCGCGGGCCCGGTGATGATTTCGTAACCTTCCGGGCCGGATTTGAAATCCTCCGCGCCCGCTTCCAGAGCGAGTTCCATCAACGAATCTTCGTTCGCCGCCCGGCGCGAAACAAAAATCTGGCCTTTCCGCTGGAACAAACGGCTCACCGAGCCCGCCGTCGCAATGCTCCCGCCGTTTTTGGCGAGCAAACTTCGAACCTCCGCCGCGGTGCGGTTCCGATTGTCGGTGCTCAACTCCACGAGCATCGCCACGCCGTGCGGGCCGTAAATCTCATAGGTCAGGTCCTCGAAATTCGACGCGTCTCCGCCGCCGGTCCCTTTCCTGATCGCCCGCTCGATGTTGTCCGACGGCATGTTCGCCGTGCGGCACTTGAGCAGCACCATGCGCAGGCGCGCGTTCACGTCGGGATCGCCCCCGCCCAGCCTGGCCGCCACCGTGATCTCGCGCGACAGCTTGGCGAAAATACGCGCCCGCCTGGCATCGATGGCCCCTTTGAAATGCTTGACCTTCGCCCATTTGCTGTGACCTGCCATTTCTCAATTTACGATTGACGATTTACGAATTACGCGCGAACCCAAACTCATGGCTCAAGGTAAATCGTAAATTGTTTACATCGCCTCCACAAACACCGCTGTCCCATAGCACAATACTTCCGTGATCCCCGTCGCAATCTCCGTGGCGTCATAGCGCACGCCGATGACCGCGTTGGCGCCGAGCGCTCCCGCGTGCGCCAGCATCTGCCGGAACGCCTCGTCCCGCGTCTGTTCGCACAGGTTTGTGTAAAGCGTGATGTTGCCGCCGAACAGGCTTTGAATGCCCGCGCCGATGTTCCCGACGATCGATCGCGACCGCACGATGATGCCGCGGACCACGCCGAACGATTTGGTGATGCGGTAGCCGGGCAAATCGAAAGCGGTCGTCGTCAGAGGGTGGGTCTGGCTCATAAGTGGTTACGGATTGAACACGCAACTTTTCTGTTTGCGCACCGAGCCCTTTCCGAATCCTGCACGGTGACCGTATGCCGGCCCTTCTCTTCGATTTCCATTGGTCCCGAAACTGTGTTACCCAAAAGCTATTAACGGTTGGAAAATTCGGAATGGCTGCGGGAACGACAAGTTGCGATTGGTTTTGAAAAAATGCAGAAATCCTTTTCCGCTCCAAACAGCTGATCAATTTGTCATACATGACTCCCTTGGTTTTGAATCCCAAACGGAAGCAACAGCCGCTTTTCTTACGCAAACAAATCCAGGATCGGCTTCCCTTCGCCGTCGCGCGTCACGTAGAACGGGCGCTTCTCGATTTCGTAAGACAATCTCGGAGAAATTCCCATGGCCCGCAACAGGGAGGCGTGCAGGTCCTCGATCACCACGCGTTTCTCAATCGTCTTGAACGGACGCTCGTCCGCCGTCAGGCCGTGCAAGTAACCCTTCTTGATTCCGCCGCCGAAGAGGAGGATACAACCCGCGTCGGTGAAATGCCGGTGCATGCCGTAGTTTTTCTCGTCGTTGACCACGTCCGGCACTTCCACCTGGTCTTTGACCTTCTTGTCCGGCTTGCCTTCAATGAGCGCGTCGCGGCTGAACTCGCTCGCCAGGACGATCAACGTCCGGTTCAGCAACCCGCGCTCCTCCAGGTCGAGGACGAGCTGCGACACCGGCGCATCGATTGACTTCTTCATGTTCGCCATCTTTTCATGGCCGCGTTCGTGCGTGTCCCAGTTGAGGAACGGGATGTATTCGGTTGTGACCTCGATGTAACGCGCGCCGACTTCGGCCAGCCGTCGCGCCAGGAGACAGCCGAGCCCGAACCGGCCGATGGTCGATGCTTCGTAGCTCCCGGAACGATCAATCGCCGCGTCGAACCGTTTGCCCGGTTTGTAGTCGGGGACGTATTTGAGGATGTTGTCCGTCGGCTCCAACGTCAAGTCGAACGCCTTTGCAGCCGGTGAACTGAGCAGCCGATGCGCGTTGTCGAGCGAACGGAGCAGTGACTCCTTTTGATAATCGCTGCCGAACTCGCCGACCGGACTCTGGGCGAGCAGTTTCCTGTAGAATGTGTTCCGGTCTTCGAAACGGGACGGACTCATTCCCGCCGGCGGGCGGACTGCGTCGGCCGCCTGTTCGGGATAGGGAATGTTGAATGGGCCGAACTCGCTGCCCAGGAAACCTGCGGTGGTGAACGCTTTGAGTTCCTCACCTTCGCCCAGGTCGAAGCGTTGGCCGATGTTGATGAACGCCGGCACCGCCGGGTTCTTCGGTCCCAAAGTTCGCGCGACGATTGCCCCGATATGCGGCGCGGCCACGGTCTGCGGCGGCGCATAACCGGTGTGCCACTGGTATTGATGGCGGGAGTGAAGAATGAATCCAAGGTCGCCCGCGGTGTAACTTCGAATCAATGTGCCGCGGTCCATGACGCCCGCGATTTTCTCCAGCCCGGCGGTGAACTTGACGTTATCGACCGCCGTGTCAATGGTCGGGAATGTGCT
>QHPW01000348.1:2975-3294 GCA_003219675.1 Verrucomicrobiota bacterium | reverse complement strand
ACGTTGAGCACGGCTTCGTGCGTGGTGGTTTCCGGCACGATCATCGCGATGTCGCGGCGCACGGCGGGGAACTGCGGCAGCGGCTTGAACGACCGGGTCGTGTTCCGCCGCGCCAACAGCTGGTCAAAGTTCAGCTCGGCCAACAAGACCGCATCGCGCAGGTCATACTGTTTTGCCAGCACCGGAGAAAGTTGGCCCGCTTCGCCGAGCGTCAGTTTGCCACCGAGTTCCACGACGGCCGTTTCAAGGAACAACGAGGCGCTCCTGGTCCGTCCTGACCAGGTGACACCTCGCAGGCCGAAGCGCTCGAAGAATTCCT
>QHPW01000348.1:0-2957 GCA_003219675.1 Verrucomicrobiota bacterium | reverse complement strand
CCGGTCAACGCAATCGCCAGGCGGCCTTCTTCAACGACTGCATTATGGTAGGGACGGCCCGCCGGGCCGTCCGGACGTCGCGTCGCGGCGTCCCTACCAGTATTGGCAAAGACGCGGCCGATCTCGAACAGCGCCACGTCGCCGGTTTTGTGGTGCAAATTATGACGCAGCGCGTCCAGCAGGCCGGGAATCAGACTCGGCCGAAGCACGTCCATGTCGCTGCTGAGCGGATTGGCCAATTCCACAATCTGCGCGGCGTCCGAGTCGGCGGTCATGAATTTCGCGGCCGCTTCCGAAATCAACGTCTGTCCCTGCGCCTCGTTCAGACCGAGCCCGATCAGAATGCGCCGCGCCTCGGCGATCTGGTCGTAAAAGGCGTCGAAGGCATTCGAGCCGACGGCGCCGCGCGGCGGTGTCGCGGGAATTTTTTCCACGCCATGGAGCCGGGCCACTTCCTCGATCAAGTCGGTCTCGCGCTTCAAATCCACACGAAAGGTGGGGATGCGGAACGTGACCGGTTCCGGGGCGGCGGCCACCGCGTCAACGGGCCGTGGTTTGCGATTGAGTGTTTTCAAGCCGAGTTGGCAGAGATGATACTCGATGTCGTGAGGTTTGAGTTCGGTGCCGAGCAGCTCGTTGACCTTGTGATGCCGCAAGGTGATCTGTGTCGGCTCGACCGGATTGGGATAGCCTTCCACCGCGCCTTCGGCCAGTCGCCCTCCGGCGGTTTCCACAATCAACTGCGCGCAGCGTTGGCTGGCCCAATCGGTAATGCCAATGTCCGCGCCGCGCTCGAAACGATAGGAAGCGTCGGTGCGCAGATCGAGCGCCTTCGAGGTGCGCCGGATGTTCGTCGGTTTGAAATAAGCGCTTTCGATCAATACGTCTTTGGTCTGCTCATGGATCTCGGTGTTCTGTCCGCCCATGACGCCCGCCAGGGCGATGGGCCTGGTTTCATCGGCGATGAGCAACATCTCCGCGGACAAAGTTCGCTTTTGGCCGTCCAACGTGACAAACGATTCTCCGTTTTGGGCGCGGCGGATGACGAGGGTGGGCGTTGAAGCGTTGAACGGTCGAACCGTTGAACCGGGGGATGCTCCAATGCTTGAACGCTTTAAGCCTTCAACCAGCCGATAATCGAACGCGTGCAGCGGCTGGCCGCATTCGAGCATCACGTAGTTGGTGACATCCACCACGTTGTTGATGCTCCGGAATCCGACTTTCTCCAGCGTCGAGCGCAGCCAATCCGGGCTGGGGCCGATCTTCACGCCGCGCGCGACGCGCGCCACGTAGCGTGGACAAAGCTCCGGGTCTTCGATGCGCACACGAACGAGGTCTTCGCATCTGGGGAGCGCATGCGACTCGCGTGCATCGGTTGGGGGCTCGCCAACCGAGACAGCGTCGCGTCGGGCCGCCGCGACTGACACGCCGGCGGCGTGGGCTCCCCGGACATCCACCTCGGGGATTTTGAGCGGATTCCCCGTCACTGCCGCGATTTCCCGTGCGATGCCGATGACGCTGTTGAGGTCGGGCCGGTTGGGCGTGACTTCGAGGTCGTACACCACATCGCCGGGCGCGCGGCCAAGATATTCGGCGAACGGCCGGCCCACCTTCGCGTCGTCGCGCAGGATGAGCAGACCGTCCACCGGGTCGGACAAACCAAGTTCCTGCGGCGAACACATCATGCCCTGGCTGGTGATTCCAAAGACCTTTCGCTCCTTGATGACGAAGGGCTCTGTCTCGCCCGGCTTCAACGGCAGCGGGTAGTTCGGGAGGATGAGCGCGACTTTGTCGCCGACTTTGTGGTTCTGCGCGCCACAAATGATGGTGCGCTCGCCTTTGCCGTCATTGACCTTGCAGACCGAGAGCTTGTCCGAGCCGGGCACCTTGTCTCGAGTAAGGATTTGGGCGACGACGATGCCCTCGAACTCGCCGGCGAGTTTCTGTAAGCGCTCGACTTCGAGGCCGAGCATCGTCAGGCGCCCGGCCAGTTCCTCCGGCGACCCGTTGAAATCAACGTATTGTTTGAGCCAATTAAGTGTGATTTTCATTGTCAAAATCAGGAAATCATAAGCATCCGCGTAAGGTGATTCTCCCTTTCCATGAACCACGAATCTATTGGACAAATCTGTGTTGCATATGCAACACAGATTTGTCCAGGCTGGATGAGCTTTCCGTGAGACCCGGGGTGGGGCGAGACTCCGTCGAGCCCTAATTTATTTCTTTGGGAGATCAGGGCTCGACGGAGTCTCGCCCCACCGTTCATGGTCCAAATGCGCGGTGGCAAAACCGTGGAAACTACCCATGAACCCGCCCGCTCACCCCTTCCCTCTTCCCCCCCGATGGGGGAGAGGGTGGCCGGAGGTCGGGTGAGGGGGTTCATGGCCACAATGCGTGCGCAAAAGCGAAAGGAGGGTCTCTCTGGGGGAGAGGGCAGGGGTGAGGGGAAGTCAATCGCTGTGCTCAAGGCATCTGTCATTTCGGGTTACCCGGTGCGGCGGGATTCACCGACGATGAGTTTCCCTGACGCGCTCGTCTCGGTGCGCCGCCGGCGAGAACATCGGCGATCGGCGCGCCGCTTTGCGGAACCGCCGCATGATAATCCTCGCCGAGCAAGGCCGCGATGGTGGCGGCGATTTCGCTTTGCGTGCGCGGCCCGGTTTGCGTCCGTTCCCCGGCCGGCGGCGTGTCCGGGCCGATGACCGCGATCCAGTCGCCTTCCGAGTTAGCGGTTTTTTCGCCGTGACTCTTCCAATCGACCGGTCCGCTGCCGCGGCCATGGTCGGCGGTAATGATGAACGCGGTCCTCCCGCGGTATTGCGGCAGGGACTGCGCCAGTTCCCAGAGCCGCCGGACGAAATCGTCCACGTGATGCGCGGCGGTGAGGTAAAGGTCGTAGCGCCCCGCGTGCGCCCATTCGTCGGTCTCGCCGAAGCCAACGAACACCAGGCGCGACT
>QHPW01000352.1 GCA_003219675.1 Verrucomicrobiota bacterium | reverse complement strand
AAGTCATCGAAACCATCGCGATTGATGTCGGCGAAGTCCACTCCCATTGAGAAGCTGCTGGTATCGGGCAGGGCCGTGCGCGCCAGGGCGCGAAACTTTCCCTTGCCATCGTTTAGCCAGATGCGGTCCGGGCTCCAGAAATCATTGCAGACATAGATATCCGGCACCCCGTCGCCGTCAATGTCCCGAAGCATCACCGAAAAGCCCCAGTCGCGAGGAGGACCGGCGAGCGGCCGACCGCGTTCATCCATAAACCGGCCGTCAGTCCATGAAAGCAGGGTGAAGTGTCCCTTGCCGTCATTCCAGTAAACCATGTCAACCTCGCCATGCTCGCGGAGAAATCCGTCCTGCGTGATATACATCTGATCGCGGTCCTCAGGCTTGAGCACCTTTCTTCCGTTGATATTCAACATGTCCAGGCCGGTGCTGCGCACCGTCGTCGTGCGATAGTTGGCGACATAGAGGTCGAGCGCTCCATCGCCGTCGATGTCCGCCAGCGCCATCGACATGGAAATGGCCCTTCCCATCGTTGAGGAAGAGCCGGGTGCCTCCGCCCAGCGCATTGACGAGCAAATCGAGGGCGCCATCACCATCAACATCGACTAAAGCCGCGCCCGTTGAATACTGGCCTTCGCACGCCACTCCGGCGGATGCGGTAACATCTTCAAACCTCCAATTGCCCAAATTCCGGTAGAGCGCGTTGGGCCCTTCCATTTGGCAAAAATAAATATCGCACAAGCCGTCCCCGTCCACGTCCCCGAGAGCAACACCGGAACCGCTCAAGCGAATCTGGTTTTCTGCCGCTTTGATGTCGGAAAGGTAATTGGTGAAGGTGATTCCCGTGAGCGAGGGCGGCAGGCGCGTGAACCCTGTTTTGCCCGTTGCGGGAACCGGAAGCTCCGCGCTCCGAAAACCGCTGGCCGCCCGCCACTCGGAGGCGCCGGAAGATCGCGGCAGAACAGCGAAAAACAAAACGACTGCGAACGTCGTCGCGACAGGTTTAAGCATGTCTGGGTCGGGTTATGTCAGGCGCGAAACCGGGACGGCCTGGACCATCATCCGCGACATCATATTGGAGTGGCAATATGAATCAAATCCTGTTCTTCTTTCTTCAGCGGATCCCTGGATTACCGCGACCTGCGCGGTTCCCGAATAAAAATCCGCCACCCTTAATGGCATTGAACTTCAGTTCTGTGTCGAGCCTGATTTCAGGCGGCCTCGGCCGCGTCGCGTCTCTCCTGGTGTTTTGCAACCTGGCCTTTGAAGCTGTCGCCGCTCCCTACCAGGCGCCGGGGACCAAACGAATGGCGGAGCGGCTTGAGAAAATCACTGCACAGAGCAATCCGCGGAACAACCTTTACATGAATCGGGAACGGGCGGATTTGTTTGGCAAGGAGTTGAAGCAGTTGCTGGCAACGCCGGATTCGCCCGACAAGGGAGCCAAAGTTCTCGACCTGGATTCCAAGTATGCGACGGAACTGCTGCTCGCGGGGAAAAGTTGGGAGGCCATTCAGGAGTTCACCCTGCTCGACGCGTTTATCAGGACCAGCAGCGTCAATTTCAGCACTCACACGCGAAGTTCGCTCCGGCACTACATGGCGATTGCCTACCTGCGGCTGGGCGAACAGGAGAATTGCCTGACCAACCACACCATCGATTCCTGTTTGATGCCGATTCGTGGCAGCGGCATTCACAAAATCCAGCGCGGTTCCCGCAAAGCCGCGGAAATGTTGACCGAGCAGTTGAACGAATTCCCGGATGACTTAAAGGCGCGGTGGCTGCTCAACCTCGCTTACATGACCCTGGGCGAGTATCCGGACAAAGTGCCGCCAAAATGGCTGATCCCGGCGAAAGTTTTCGAATCCGACTATCAAATTCCCAGGTTTTACGATGTGGCTGGCAATCTTGGTCTGGATCTGAACTCCTTGTCGGGCGGGACGATTGTCGAGGACTTCGACGGTGATGGCAATCTGGACATCATGATTTCGTCGCTCGGTGTGCACGATCAATTGCGCTATTTCCACAACAACGCGGACGGGACTTTCACTGATCGCACTGAAGAAGCCGGTCTATCGGGCGAAAACGGCGGGCTCAACATCATGCAAACCGATTACAACAACGACGGCTGGCCCGATGTGCTGGTTCTGCGCGGCGCCTGGTTCGGCATCGAGGGACACTATCCGCTGTCGCTGCTGCGCAACAATGGCAACGGGACGTTCGACGACGTGACGGAGGAAGCCGGCCTGCTTCGGTTCCATCCGACGCAGGCAGCGACATGGTTTGATT
>QHPW01000351.1 GCA_003219675.1 Verrucomicrobiota bacterium | reverse complement strand
CTACAGCCTCTCCCGCTTCTTTCACCGGCAACAAAGCTTGAAGGACCTTCGCCTCGAGAAGGACATGTGGACGGCGATGAAAGGCGCGGACGCGCTCGTTCTGGCGGTGCGCCACGAGTCCTACCTGAAACTGGATCCGGACAAGGTTTTCAAGAGCGTTGGCCGCCCGTTCGCGATCATCGACTGCTTCTGCATCCTCGATGACGACCGGCTACGCCGGTATCTTGAGTTGGGCTGCGAAGTCAAAGGCATGGGACGCGGCCACATCAAGCGCATCAAAGACAGCCTGGACAAAGCAGAATAGACGGTTTCAACGCTCACCGATACGGCTGGTGCAGTTCCACTTTCGGAACAGGCTGTTTTGTTCGCAGTCGAATGTTGAGACTTTCCACGCCGACGGAGAAGGCCATCGCGAAATAGATGTAACCTTTGGGAATTTCCTTGTGAAACCCTTCGGCCACGAGCGCGCAGCCGATGAGCAGGAGGAAACTCAAGGCGAGCATTTTCAGGGTCGGATGTTTTTGAATGAACTCGCTGATGCGACCGGAGAAGATCAGCATGAACACCAGCGCGATGATGACCGCGGCAATCATCACCCCGAGCTGGCGCGCCATGCCCACCGCCGTGATCACCGAGTCGAGCGAGAACACGATGTCGAGCAGCAGAATCTGGATGACCACGCTGACAAAGTTCGGCGCCAGCCGGCGTGTCACGGCGCCGTCTTCACCTTCCAGTTTATCGTGAATTTCATGCGTGCTTTTCCACAGCAAAAACAAACCGCCGCAAAGGAGAATCAAATCACGGCCCGACACAGCGAGCGGTTCCTTGAGCAGGCCAAACGCCGGAATGTAAAACAACGGCGCGGTGAGCTTCACCATCCAGGCCAGTCCGCAAAGCAGAAGAACTCGGGTGATGAGCGCCAGGCCCAGGCCGGTCTGGCGCGCCTTGGCCTGTTGTTCCGTCGGCAATTTGCCTGCGAGGATGGAGATAAAAACGATGTTGTCGATGCCCAGAATGATTTCGAGCACGGTGAGCGTCAGCAAGCTGACCCAGATTTCGGGATTGGTGAGCCAGTCCATGGCGCGAAATCTTGGGGAAGCGCCTTCGGACTGCAAGGCAAACTGGACAATTGAAGAGTCCAAACTTTGGAGGTTCTCCCTTCCCATGAACCAGCAAGTGACTCGCTTGCACTGCAACGAGTTGCGCAATTCAGGTTCATGGGCCGTGAGCAGGTCCGTAAGGAACACGGAGCTTTCCATGAACCTGACTTTGGTAGGGACATCGCGCTGCGATATCCCCGCCCGCGAAGCAGCGGGCGGCATCGTTGCGCCGCTGAGCGTGGCACGGACGGCGCAGCGCGCCGTCCCTACCAGGTTCAGGGTCCAAAGCGCGAAAATTTCGTGGAATTCTTCCCATGAACCTCAGAAAGTGGCACAGGCATCCCGCCTGTTCGGGGCTGACAGGCTGGAAGCCTGTCCCACTCTGCAGCCAGCGCCCCGGTTCATGGCCCCAACTCACGTCCAATCTCGGAGATTCTCCCTGCCCATGAACCACGTAGCAGCCGACGTGAGGAGGCTCATTCTATTTATTCGGCCGAGGAAGTTGGAGCCTCCTCACGTCGGCTGCTACGGCTTTGGGGCTGGTGAGTTCCAATTTCGGAACAGGCTGTTTGGGCGCAGACGAATGTTCAGACTCTCCACGCCCACGGAGAAGGACATCGCGAAGCAGATATTCTGGACAGGCTCGATGCCGCCTTCCGTCATTTCAATATTCCGGTTCTTCTAGGATGTGACTGCCGGGGGATATCAAGCAGGACGGATTCGCGGACAGTTGATTTATTCCATAGGACGATTGAAAAGTGCCGCCTGGCCCCGCCAACGGGCACGCTGGGCCGCCGTTTTTAAGATATGGAACTATCTCGCTGGGTCCCGGCGTAATGCCAACTCCTCCCTGCTTGTCTTCGAGCGACCAAATTTCTTTGGCGAATCGAATTGCGGCCAGATTATTAATGCAGGCTGCGAGAGGAGGGACATAGTCGGTCGTCCGATAAAAACGCTGCAGCGAAGATTGTGGAACCGAAAAAACATTCTGGTTGTTGTAAACGAGACCATTCCGCCGGACCGAGCTGGTGTCGTAGTAAATGAATTCCTTCGGGAAACTCTTTTCTTCGGACCAATCGATTAAATTGGTGGACGACTGAATCCGATACAGCCTGCCGGGCTCTCCGAGAATGCTGAAATCAAATTGTCCGATGG
>QHPW01000353.1 GCA_003219675.1 Verrucomicrobiota bacterium | reverse complement strand
TACCGGCAGGGTCTGCCCCGCCCCCTGCGAAGGCTCGTGTGTCCTCGGCATCAACGCCCCGCCGGTGACGATCAAGAACATCGAGTGTTCCATCATCGATAAGGGCTGGGAAAAGGGTTGGGTCGCTGCCGAACCGCCCAAAACCCGGACCGGCAGAAAAGTCGCCGTCGTCGGCTCCGGTCCGGCGGGGCTTTGCGCCGCAGCGCAGCTCAATCGCGCCGGTCATTGGGTTACCGTGTTTGAGCGCGAAGATCGTCCGGGCGGCCTGCTCATGTATGGCATCCCGAACATGAAGCTCGACAAGGACAAGGTGGTGACGCGCCGGATCAAGGTGATGGAACAGGAAGGCATCAGGTTTGTCTGCAACTGCGAAGTGGGCAGATTCCTTTCCGCAAAGCAACTCCTCGACGACTTTGACGCGATTGTCCTGTGCACGGGCGCAACCAAACCGCGCGATTTGCCCATCGAAGGCCGCCAGCTCAAAGGCGTTCACTTCGCCATGGAGTTTCTCACCGCGAACACCCGGAGCCTGCTGGATGGCCATCGCAACGGCAACTTCATCTCCGCGACAGGCAAGGACGTCATCGTGATCGGCGGCGGCGACACCGGCACGGACTGCGTCGGCACGGCCATGCGGCACGGCTGCAAAACGCTGCTTCAAGTGGAAATTCTTCCCAAACCGCCGATGCAACGCACAAGCGATAATCCCTGGCCGGAATGGCCCAAGGTGTATCGCCTCGATTACGGCCAGGAAGAAGCGGCGGCGAAGTTCGGCGACGATCCGCGCATTTATCTTTCAACAGCGACGAAATTCGATGACGACGATCACGGCCAGGTCAAAAGCATGCACCTGGTGAACGTGCGGTGGGAACGGAACGAAAAAGGGCAATTCGCTCCGAAGAACGTTCCGGGAACTGAGCGCGTCGTTCCGGCGCAACTTGTGTTGCTGGCGATGGGATTCCTCGGACCGGAACAACCATTGCTCGACGCGTTCGGCGTCGAACGCGACCCCCGCACCAACATCAAAGCCGACTACGGCAGGTACCAGACGAGCATCCCCAAGGTGTTTGCGGCCGGCGATTGTCGCCGTGGCCAAAGCCTGGTGGTTTGGGCGTTCAACGAAGGCCGCGGGGCCGCGCGCGAGTGCGATCGCTATCTCATGGGCAACACCAACCTGCCTTGAGCCACCGTGATGTTCCACACAGTGGGAACGCGAATCAAAACCCGGTGATATAACTCTTCAACTGCTCGATCGCGGCGTCCTGGGCTGAGATGGTCCAGTTCACCAGGTCGCCGATGGATACGACGCCCACCAGCTTTTCCCCCTCCAGAACCGGAAGATGGCGGACGCGGTTGCCTGTCATCAGCCGCATGCATTCCTCCACGCTGTGGCCCGGCGTGACGGATACGACCGGGCTCGAAATGATCTCCACTACTTTCGTTTCCCGTGACGACTTCCCCTTGAGCGCCACCTTGCGGGTGTAATCACGCTCGGAAATCATTCCCACCAGCTTCTCTCCCGACATCACCAGCAACGCGCCGACGTTCTTCTCCGCCATCAGTTGAATCGCTTCAAAGACCGTGGCGTCCGGCAAAATGGAATACACCTGGCGGCCTTTATGGTTCAGAATGGCGCCGATGCTGCCGGAGATGCTCATCTTGAAACGCCTCCTTTCCAGTCCGACTCACCAGCTTCGGCCGCCGGCACCCCGCGGATCGGCATTAGTCCGCGGCTTTCCATGGACCGTCCTTTCGTCCTCGTCTTCGTCCTCGTCCTCGACTGGCCGACTCGGTTTCGACGACGAGGACGAGGACGATCAAGTTCAAGGTCCCAATGCGCGACGGAAAAATCGTGGGAGCTTTCCATGGACAAGCCACCTTGAAGCAGGAGGTCTGGTCTGTTCATAAGTTTGGTTCCGGGTTTGGTAGAACGAACCGTTTATATCCGTTGAACCAGCGCTTTGGAACCAGAAAATATCGACTTCGTCTTGATGGGCTAGATGGGGCGCTCTTCTTGACACTGCCCCCGACTCGACTTGCACCGTGGAGCGCCGATCTCCGATCCGGCGCGTTTCGGGTGCTTTTGAATAACTGCCGGGTCGGAGACCGGCGCTCCGGGGGCAGGGTCAAGCCCGTCTTGATGTAAGTTGCGGACGGACTTCCGCTCGGACATCCGTGAGGGCTCGGCAATCTGAAAGATGCCTCGTTTCTTGAACGGCGCGGACGCTCTTTCGGTCCAAATTTTGAAAAGCTTGCGCGCGGGCCGAACCACTTTGACGCGGAACCGCGATGGAACCGATCAGGCATCCTATGAAATCACCTCTGGTATACGAAATCAACACACGATGTTGGATGCGTGAGCTGTCCGCCCGGTCGGGCCGCAGCGCCTCTCTCGGCACCGTGCCGGACGCCGAATTCGACCGCTGGCAAAAACTCGGCTTTACGCACGTCTGGCTCATGGGCGCGTGGCCGACCGGACCACGCAGTCGCGCCGCGGCATGCGCGGATGGGTCACTGCGCCGGGCGATCACCGGGGCGTTGCCCGATTGGCAAGAGGAGGATTTCGCCGGCTCTCCCTTCGCGGTCGCCGATTACACCGTCGCGCGCGAATCCGGAGGGGAACTGGAGCTGAAAAAGTTCCGAAAAAAACTTCACGCTCGTGGATTGAGACTTTTGCTCGACTTCGTGCCCAACCACCTCGGACTGGATCACCGCTGGGTGGTGGAGAGGCCGGAGCTTTTCGTTCAAGTCCCGCATCAGGCTCCGGGAACTTTCTTTGCTGAATCGAACGCCGGCGGGCGCTGGCTCGCGCACGGCAAGGATCCCAACTTCGTCGCCTGGATTGACACCGTTCAGCTCGATTATCGCCGCGCCGACACGCGCGCCGCCATGATCGAACTGTTGCAGTCGGTCGCGGCGCGTTGCGACGGCGTGCGTTGCGACATGGCCATGCTGCTGTTAAACGAGGTCTTCGCCAAAACCTGGGAGAAATTCCCCTGCCCCGCGGCCGCGATCGAACGCGAGTTCTGGATCGACGCGATCCATGTGATCAAAAAGTCGCAGCCGGATTTTCTGTTTCT
>QHPW01000350.1:6244-7433 GCA_003219675.1 Verrucomicrobiota bacterium | reverse complement strand
TCTGCCGCAACAGTCGTTTGGCTTCGGTGAAGGGCAGGTTCACGTCCACGTCCACGTCTTCCCGGACGGCGCGCATCTTCTCGTTGAGCCGCTCGAGCGCCGCATCTGTTTTGGCGGACTCCGCCGGGACATCGCGCGAATCGAACACGTCATTGGCCGGGGCGTTGACGGCGGTTACCAACTGAGCGATATCGGCATACGCAGTCAGCCGTTGCGACCACTCGCGGTTGGTTCTCACTGACTCTGCGTAAATGCCCATCAACCGGTGGCTGAGGTAAAGGCCGGCGCAAACCGCGAGTAGATTGAATGCCGCCAGCACAAAGTAGATGTGCTGCCAGCGCGGATGTTTCATCGTCAGGACACCGGAGGTCTCAGGCGACGGGCCCGGTGGCAAAGCGGAGGAATTCATACTTTCGCGACGGCAATCATAATCAGTTGCCCTGTCCGCTGCCCTCCATTACAACAGGAACCGGTGAAATATCCAGAGCGTTGTTGAGCGCGCGGACGCTCCGGGCTCATCGTCTTCTGGTCTTTTGTCCCAACCTTTAGTGTCCGCGACGTTTACTGGTTTTGCAGCACGGCGTGCAATTTGAACAACAGCTCCTGCGCCGTGTAGGGCTTGGTCAGAAAGGCCTGCACGCCGCCGGCGCCTGTGGAGTCTCCATCGTCCGCACTCAGTCCGCTGACGCCGACAATCTTGAGCCCGGGCGCAATCTCACGCAGGGCGCGGAGTGTGGCCGGTCCGTCCATGAACGGCATCATGGAATCCAGGATGACGGCTTTGATTTGGTCGCTGTTCTGTTTGTACACCGACAGCGCTTCCACACCGTTGCAGGCGCTGATGACACGATATCCAAAGTTTTCCAGCGTCGCTCGGACGATGTGCTGGATGGCTTCCTCGTCATCTACAACCAGGACCAATTCGCCATTGCCGGCCGGCAACTCGGCCGCCTTTGTAAGGGTTGTTTGAGACAACTGACGTTCCGCCGCCGGCAGGCAGATCCTGAAGCGGGTCCCCTGGCCTGGTTGGCTTTGCACCTCGACGAATCCCCCATGGTTCTTCATGATGCCCCGGACCGTGGCCAGTCCCAAGCCGGTGCCTTTGCCCGGTTCTTTGGTTGTGAAGAAGGGCTGGAAGATCTTTTCGATCAGTTCCGGCGCAATACCCGAGCCCGTGTCCGCCACGGTG
>QHPW01000350.1:3625-6070 GCA_003219675.1 Verrucomicrobiota bacterium | reverse complement strand
GAAGCTGAATCGATTTGGGAAAGGTCTCTCGCATCATCCTTTCGAGGTCGGCCAGCAGGTGCCTCGGCTGAATGAGTTTCTGTTCGCCTTCGACGCCGCGCGCGAAGGAGAGGATCTGGCGCACCAGATCCGCGCCGCGCCGGGCGCTGCGGTCGAGCATATCAAGCAGGTTCCGGGCGGCCGGATCGTGGACGTCCTCGCGCAACATCGGCACCGCCATCATGATGGGCGCGAGCACATTGTTCAGGTCATGCGCGATGCCGCTGGCCAGCATGCCGATGTTTTCCAACCGCTGAGAACGAAAAAACTGGGTCTCCAATTCTTTCTTCTCCGTGATGTCGGTGTTGATGACCAGAATGGATTTGGGCCGGCCTTCGCCGTCATGCACCAGCGTCCAGCGGCTCTCGACGATGATTTCTCCACCGCTCTTGGTCACCTGGTGCAGCTCCCCTTTCCATTCCTGTCTGGAAATGAGACTCTTCAACGCTTCCATCTGGCGCGAGGAATCTTTCTTGAACAGGAGTTCGTTGGCGTACTGACCGAAGGCTTCCGCCGCGGTCCAGCCGTACAGAGCCTCGGCGCTCCTGTTCCAGTAGAGAATGCGCTGCTCCATGTCGATGACGCAAATGGCGTCCTGCGCCTTGTCGAGCAACGCGGCCTGTTCCCGGATTTGTTCCTCGGCGTTTTTGCGCGCGGTCACATCGCGTGAGACGACAATGACATTGCTCACCCGGCCATGTTTGTCTAGTGAACACCGCGCTCCTTGAGCATAAAACGGAACTCGGCGCGCTGCCCGACACCGGTGGCGATGGTTTCGCGGAAGACGCGTCGAATGCGCTCGCGGTCTTCGGGGTGAATCTCTTCAAACGAATCCGTTCCCAGCAACCTCGCGGGGTCGCCCAGGAGGCTTTTGTAGGAAGGGCTGTTATAAACCCGCCTGCCCTCGAGATCGACCACCACAATCAAGTCCATAACGTTCTCTGAGATCAGGCGGAAAAACTCCTCCCGTTCACCCAATGCTTCTTCGGCCTGCTGGCGGCGCCGCCGGTCTTCGAACTCCCGCAACGCCCGCCGCATCGAAGGCACGAGGCGTTCGGGGCGCTGCTTGAGAACATAATCCGTCGCGCCATTGCGAAGGCTTTCAATCGCCGCCTCTTCGCCGATCGTTCCTGAGAACAGAATGAAGGGGATCGCCGGCCAGTGCTCCCTGGCCAGCCCCAGCGCGCGAAGGCCATCGAATGAAGGCAGTGAATAGTCGGAGATAATCAGATCATACCCGCCCCCCTCCAAAGCGTTAAGAAACTGTTCGCGGGTCTCGACCCGATTCACTTCGGCGACGACCTGATTCATTTCCAGCGTCGCCTGGAGCAATTCGGTGTCGATGACATCGTCCTCCAGATGGAGAATGCGCAGGGGCGATTTCATAAAACAGTTCCAAGGGCGGAACGGCTTCACGCCGGCTTCAACTCGCGTGGCCGGTATCCTCCGGTGGCGGCTCGTTGATCACGGCCCAGAACGCGCCGACCTGTTTGACTGCGGCGACGAATTCCCGGTAATTCACCGGCTTGACGACATAGGCGTTCACGCCGAGTTGATAGCTCTTCACCAGGTCGCTCTCCTGCGCCGATGAAGTGACCATCACCACGGGAATGGACCGGAGGTTCCCGGTTGACTTGATTTCGCGAAGCACCTGCAGCCCGTCCACCTTCGGCATCTTGAGAACCAGCAGGAGGACGGCCGGATTGCCGTTTTTGCGCGACGCGTATTTCCCTCGCGCATGGAGGTAATCGAGCGCCTCCGCGCCGTCGCGCACAACCACGATTTCGTTGGCCAGATTCAGTTCCGCCAACCCGGCCAAGGCCAGTTCCACGTCGTTCGGGTTATCTTCTGCCAGCAGAATGCTTCTGAGTTCCGTCATGTTGTTCCCTTGTCCCTGTCGATTGTCGTCCCTGGTTCAGCAAGGCGGGTTTCAACCCACACGGACCACCCTCTCTGCAAACCTCGCCCAAGGGACGATCAACCGATCGAGACAAGCGAATTAAGATTCCGGTCAAAACGCAAGCCCGCAAAAGACGAAAAGTGCGGATAGTGGCGTCACGTAAACTACTGACGCGATGGAATGAACCACGGAGCCGCGCCCCGGGTTCCGATAACAACGACTCCTCCCTTCGTCGGCTCATTCGGGGCTCCGGGGCAAGGCCAGTCCATGCCTTCTCTTCACGCCAGACTGGCGAGGCCATGGTTGATGGCGAACTTGGTCAAACCGGCGGTATTGTGGATGTCCAGCCTTTGCATAATGCGGGCGCGATGAGTCTCCACCGTGCGAACACTCAGTCCGAGCCTGGACGCGATGTCCTTGTTGCTGCATCCCTCGGCAATCAAAGCCAGCACCTCACGCTCGCGGTCAGACAGTTCATCCTCGACGGATTTTCGGCGGCCGGAATG
>QHPW01000350.1:0-3583 GCA_003219675.1 Verrucomicrobiota bacterium | reverse complement strand
TTCCTCCGTCGACGTGTCCTTCAGCACGTAACCGCGCGCGCCGGCCTGGACAATTTGAAGCACATATTCCTTGTTATTGTGCACCGTCAGAATCAGGACCTTGGTTTCGGGAGCCGCGTTGCGCAGCAACCGCGTCGCTTCCAAACCGTTCAAGCGCGGCAAATTGATGTCCATCAGCACCACATCAGGATTCAACTCTTTCGCTTTGTCCAGGGCTTCCCGTCCGTCCGCCGCCTCGCCGACGATTTCCAGCTGCTTGTGAGGAGACAGGCATGATCGGATGCCTTCCCGCACCAGCGGATGGTCATCCACCAGCAACAGCCGGATTTTCCGTTTGTTTCGTTTGTTCACGTGTTTGAGCTGGCCGTAAGAGTATGCTTAAGACAACCGCAGGAATTTTTGAAGACGATTCTCTCGAAATTTTTTCCCGAATGCCCGTAGGCGCTTGTCGCCATTTCAAGTCTGGTCGAGTTTTGGAAAGAACCGGCGGGCCGTCGCACACGTGGCCTGGCTCAATTCGTCCAACGAACAACCTTTCACCTCGGCCACGCGTTCGGCGATTTCCTTCACGTAAGCCGGTTCACACCGCTTGCCGCGATGCGGCATCGGGGCAAGATACGGGCAGTCGGTTTCCAGCATGAATTGACCGAGCGGCGTCGCGGCGACGGTTTCGCGAACGCTTTGCGCGTTTTTAAACGTCACGATGCCGGTGAAACTGACGAGCGAACCCGTTGCCAGAATTCGCCGCGACGTCGCAGGGTCATCAACGAAACAGTGAAACACGCCGCGCACTTTGCCGGCGAACGGCTGCATCTGCGACAACACGTCCTCGATTGCGGCACGCTGGTGGACCACACAGTTCAATCCGGATTCCGCGGCCACTTCCATGTGCTGGCGGAAAATATCCGCCTGCATCTTTTCGTACCGCTTGTCGTCAGCGGTGGAACCCCCCGGCCCGTGGCTCGGCAGACGGTGGTAGTCCAGACCGGTTTCGCCGATCGCCACCACTTTGGGATGCCTGGCGATGTCGCGCAGTGCGGGCCGCAAATCCCCGGGCGCGTCCGCCGCTTGACAAGGATGCCAGCCCACGGCCGCATACACTCCGGTAAACTGTTCCGCCAGCTTCACCGCGCGCGCGCTGCTCTCCAGATCGGTGCCGATGGAAATGATTTTCCCGATGCCCGCGGCCGCAGCGCGTTCGATCACCTGCGCCAGATCCTGCGCGAATTCGGGATAATCCATGTGAGCGTGTGTGTCGTAAAAAATCGGCATGGCCCGTTGTCCCTCGTTTTTGCTTTCATCCTGAATGCGCGGACGGCAATCCGCAATTCGCAATCCTCTTCCCGATCTGCCGCTTTCCGATTGATTTCCGCAACGAAGCCCGGTAATTGTCAGCGCCAAAATCAAACACACCCATTTATGGCCCAACCCTGTTTCCATCCCAGTGTCGAAGGCGCGCAGCACGGCGCCAAAAATCTGTCGCAATTCCTCGAATACGCAAAAAAATCGGGCGCGGCGGGCGCGCAACCGTCCAATTACATGCTCCAGTCGGGCAAGGGTTTTATGAGCAGCAAGGAGATCAAAGACACATTCGCCAGGGCCAAAATGAGTCTGGACGGCATCTCGGCCCATTGTCCATTCTGGGTCCACACGACAGCCTGGACCGGAAGCCCGACAATCCGCCCGTTTATTCCCGCCGACGTTGCCGGGAAATCGGCGGAGGGAATCGAAAAATGGGCGGAAGATTATTTGCTGCGGCTGCTCGATTTGTGCGCGGAATTGGAGGTGAAAGTCATACCGATGTTCTGGGGCGCGGCCTTCGGCTGGGAACTGGCCACCGGTTATCCGTGGGGTTTCTGGGCGGGCGGCGATTACGACCTCATCAAGGAAGGCCAGGAGCGCTTCGTGGGCAAGACCGAGAAGCTTCGACGGCATGCCGGGAAGCTTGGTGTTTTTCTTTGTCACGAGATTCATCCCGGCACCGCCGCGATGTGCGCCGACGACTTCAATATGCTGGTTGAAATCTGTGACGATGACAAAACACTTGCCGTCAACGCGGACCCATCGCACTGCTGGGAAGGCGAAAGCTGGGAAACGCGTTTCCTGAAAGTCGCTTCACGCGTTTACGCCTGTCACGTGAAGAATTTCGTCGTTCGTCCCGGCGTGCCGCTGCGCAAGATGGAGCCGGGTTGGCAAAGGCGAGCCATGCAATTCACCGATCTGACGTCCGGGGATCTGAACCTGACGCGTTACATCGAGCTGCTGGTGCACGTCGGCTATCCACGGCGCTACTGCGAAGCCATGCGCAAAGAGACCGCCCCGTTGATCGTCGAAGCCGAGAGCGCCTACCGCGATCTCGACGCCACCAGCGCCAATGGCATCCAATACGTGCGCGACAATCTCTGCTTCACGCTCGCGGCCGGCTCTTTCGAGGAAGGAATGGGGGCTTGATTGCCAGAACAGATTTCCGAAATGAAACCGATTCACTTTCCCGGCTGCGGCGAGAGGCGGTCGATCTCTTTTTGGATTTTATCCGCCTCAGCCGTTTTGTTCAGTTCCTGCGCCAACGGCAGCATCCTTTGATAGACGCTCAACAAATCGGGGTAATCCGGAAATTCCGTCAGATATTGCCGATACAGGGTCAGAGCCTGTTCCCGCCGGGTGTAAAGGCCAAGCAGTTGCGCCTGCGCGAGCATCACCCGCCCGCGCTGCAACGGTGTCATCTCCAGGTTCAGCGCCTTGCCATAGGCATCAATAGCGGCCGCCAGCTTGCCCAGGGAATAGTAAATCTCCGCCAGTTTTTCCTGTAATACCGCGCTCCGCCTCGTGGTCGGCTCCTGTTCGAGATAACTGATCACCTCCGACATGGGAAAGCCCATGACCAGATTCAGGTTCACGACTTGCAGGTGCGACCATTCAATCAGCCGGCTCTTCCGCGCGAGCAGTGCGCCGTGCAACTCCTCCAGGCGCTTGCCGAAATTGTCCGAGGAATTCTTCCGACCGAACGGTCGATAGAGCGGGTCTCCCGCCACGGTCGTCTGCCAGGAGATGGATTGCTGCGCCGCGTAAGCCGCCTCGCCAAAGCTGAAACCGAGCGCCGTAAAGTCCGCTGCAAACGCGGCCACGTTGATGGTTCCCTCCAGATACGGTTCCTCGACGTAGCCCACGGTGGCTGTCGCTCCCTTGGCCAGCAGCGGGCCGGCCCAGTATTGCTCGGAGGTCCGCAGAACATGTGCGTTGAAGGAATGCAGGTGATAAGCCACCGCACCCGGCATGAATTCCACTTTGGGGCGCGAGAATGGCCCGGAGCACTGCCCGTCGTACCAGCCCGCGTAGAAGGCGATCTGGCTCATCGGAAACGCCGCCGAAAAAGTCTCCGGCTTCTCGTCGACGATCGTTTCAAACCCCAGTCGCCTTACCATCTCGGCGGCGCCGCGAATCCAATCGTCCCCCAGTTTGTAACTGGTGTTGGTCAGTCCGCGCAGGTCGAAATAGGCCCGGCCCCACAGGCCGTTGGTCTCGGCTTCCATCGCCTTGTCCACCAGACCGCGCGCAATTTCCACGCTCGGACCGTCAAGCCGGG
>QHPW01000029.1 GCA_003219675.1 Verrucomicrobiota bacterium | reverse complement strand
CGATTTCCGTCGCAATCGAACCAAAGTCGAGCGTGGTGGCAACGACATCGAGCTTCGCCTCGGCGGCAGGGGCCAGAATGGCGAGCGCGCACAGAACGAGAATGGGGAAAATTTTATTCATAAGCGTGTCCGGTTTGACTTCCTTTCGCATCGTTGATTCAACAAGACTTAAAACTTGTGCGCGGCGTGCGAACCAAGGAGGAATTCCACCTGCATCCAGACCGAGTGCTCGGCGCCGAATAACTCGCCATGATCGTAATTGTATTGGAGCCGGATTTTTGAAAACTCGCTCGGATACCAGGTCAGATTTGGTGAAACCCGCGTGCGGTCACCCCGGAAAATGTCGCCCGCGTCGAACGCGCCAGCGTTGCCGGTGACGAACTCGCCGCGCAGACCGGCGACCCAACGCGGTTTGATGCCCCACAACAATTGCGAGTAAAAACCCCAGTCACGCAGATTCTCCGCGGACAGCCCGGCGGACACGTCTTCGCCGGCACCGAACCGCTCGTAAAGCGCTTCGGCCTGCAACGAGACAAACGGGAATCCTTGATTGGCACGAGCCGACTTCCATTTCCAGTAGGCATCCACACCATAGACCTCCGTGCGGCTGTGCGGGCCGCTGTCGTTCGGTCCGAACGCCCCTGAAGCGCCGACGACCAGCGTTTGCTGGTCCGTCAAATCAAAGGACGATGCGATCCGCGGCACGTAAAGCAAATCGGCCGGTCCCCGCAGCTCGCGGTCGGTCGTGGCGCGTCCGTGGATCCGGCTGATGCCCGTGCCGTCGTCTTCGCCCGGATTGCGAAAGCCGAACGCCGTGCCGCCCTGGCCGTTGAACACGCCGAGAAAAGCTTCGGTATAGAAGGGGGTTGGCAGCAGCCAGGAGAGTTGCCCGCCGATGTTCCGCAGGCCGTCCGGACCGAACGCACGGTTAAGAACCAACGGCTGATCCACGAACTCCCAGACGTGCGGATGTTGCGCGTTTTGGCGCCCGAAATTGGCGAAAAACTGACCGGCCTTGAGTTGCAGATTTGCCGGCAGCGTCACGGACTGCAAATATGTCTCTTCGAGTTCGACTTCGGTGCTTTGGTCCTTTTCCAGTTTGAACACGATGTTGGCGAACCCTTTGAGATACGGGTCCACCGCGCCATCGAGCGCAATCTCGGCATTGCGCAGCGAAAAACCGCGTTGGATCGGGTCGTGATCGCCGAGTTGAAGCTTGGCCGACGGATCATGGACCGTAGATCCGCCGAAGTCCATCAACGCATCAAAGCTGAGGTTCATATAAGCCGATCCGGCGCGTCCGAGCGAGATCGGTTGTGACGGCGACCACGGTTGGACCGATTGGGGACTTGGGGCGATGGCGCTCGATTGATTCGTTGCCGTCGCTTGCTGGTGCTGCCGTTGCAGCGCTTCAAGCTGTTCCTGCAATGCCTCGATTTGCTGGCGCTGCAGCTCCTGGGCTTTCTGAAAACTATTCTGCAATTCCTGCAACTGCTTCTTCAACTGTTCGACTTGATTTGTCTCCTGGGCCACCAGCAGCGGCATCGCGCCAAGGCAAACCGCGGAAGACAATCCCACAATTTTTCTCAATTTCACAGCTTCTCAGGGTTGGGCGCAAACGACCAGCGTTCGCGCAAAGGTTCACGACAAACGAAGGGACGAACCGACTGTTTCAGGAGAAGCAGGCAGGCGGGGCGCGGCTCGGCGACAACCGGCGATCACTCGTTGCCGGCACCGTGCGTTCTATGTGCAGTGCCAGTTCAGTGAAGCGGGCAACGGGGCGCGTCGGAAGCGGCCCGAATTCAGGAGCAATGACGTGACTGCGAGCAATGAGACAAAGCACACATTGGTGTTTGCCCGGCAGGCGATCAGCGTGATGAGATTTTCCGTGCGCCGAACTTACGGCAAGGGCGGAGGACAAAAGCAAAAGGAAGGCCAGCAAACCAGCCAGCGCTGGTTTTGCAACGAAGGCGAAAAGTGTTCGTGCCAGTTGCAATCTGTTTGCAAACGGAACCAGACCACTCCGGCGCGCGCAAGTCTTATTTTCACATCACAAGCCACCCGCGCCACAAGCCCCCTGACCAGGGCGCATCTTGAAGATGGCCCCCTGACCCTCCTGTGCCAGTTTCGCATTGACGCCCGCGATTCGGACAATAGCCTGCCGGCCGTGTCATCGAGGCTGCTCAAATGGCTGGCGGTCGTGATCCTCACCTTTGTGTTGGGCGGACACTGGGCCATCCTCCAATCCGTCGCCTGGATGACGATGGTTGCGGGCTATTCGCAAATCGACCCGCTCAAGCAGGCGCTCGTCAAAACCTTCGATGGCAAGCATCCCTGCCCGCTCTGTAAATTTGTCGCCAAAGGAAAAAAATCCGAGCAAAAACAAGCGACACAAAAACTGCTGACCAAACTCGATTTCTTCCTGGCAACTTCGCCGGTCGGTCTCTTTCCGCCCGCCCGAGATCCTCTTCAATTCGCTCCGCTCTGCTCTGCTGGCGCGCTTGGCGAAACCCCTCCCACTCCGCCTCCGCGATATCTCCCCGGTTAAGCGCATTCTGTTTTGTTCCGGCTGCGTGTGGCACGCCTGCCGAGTGGTGCTCTTCCTTGAATCCTGAGTGAGGCCTGTGGCTTCCTCGTAACCGTTGAGTCTCTGAATGAAAATTCTGCATTTATCTGTTTTGGCCGGCGTCGTGGCGGCGCCGGCGACAGCCTGTGATTTGTGCTCCGTCTATTCCGCAATGCAGGCGCGCGGCGAAGTTAACAAAGGGTTCACCGCGGGCGTGGCCGAGCAGTTCTCCCATTATGGCACCTTGCAGCAGGACGGCCATAAAGTGTCGAACGACCTGAACCAGCACCTGGACAGTTCCATCGCGCAGCTTTTCGCCGGCTATAACTTCACCGACCGTCTCGGCGTCCAGGTCAACCTGCCGATCATCTATCGCTCGTTTCAACGCGCCGATGATTCCGGTGAAATTGAACGCGGCACCGAATCAGGCGTCGGCGACGTTTCGCTGGTCGCGAATTTCCTGGCGTATCGCCAGGCGACGAAAACATTTACTTTCGCCTGGACGGTTCACGGCGGTTTGAAATTCCCGGCCGGCAGCAGCGACCGGTTGAAGGAGGAACTGGACGAATTGACCGCGCCGCCGCCGCCAGCCGGCGCGGCGGAAAGCGGCATTCACGGGCACGACCTGGCGCTCGGAAGCGGCTCGGTGGATGGCATCGTCGGCACCGGCGTTTTTGCGCGCCGACAGCGCTTTTTTCTCTCTGTCAACGCGCAATATACGATTCGCTCGAAAGGCGATTTCGACTATCGCTATGCAAACGACCTGACCTGGTGGGGAGGCCCCGGAGTCTTCCTCGCCTTGAACGAAACCTGCTCTGTTGCTCTGCAACTGAACGTGTCCGGCGAAAGCAAGGGCCGCGACACTTTTCAGGGGGAGAAAGCGGAAGACACCGGCATCACCTCGGTCTTCCTCGGACCGCAAATCAGCGTTACCTGGGCCGAACGTCTGAGCGCGGAACTGGGAGCGGACCTGCCGGTGAGCATTGACAACACCGCGCTGCAGAATGTGCCGGACTACCGCGTCCGCGCTGCCGTGAACTGGCGATTTTAGGTAGTGGTACCGTCCGCATTTTCGGTGGGGCAAGAGCGTCCCCGCGAGCCGGCTCGTCAGTAGCCCCGCCCCACCAAACTTTGCCGCTACCGTTTTTAGCTGACAGCTCGAAGTTGTCAGAGCCGTGAAGAACTGGACTGGCCGTAATTCGCCCTTCGGTTTATTCTGGACTTCAAACCATGCAGGCGAAGAGTTTCAAAGGGCGGCCCTGGAATTTATGGTCCCCAGCGGGGCGTCTGGCCGCATTCATCCTGGCGGCGACTTCGAAAACAAACCGCCCGCGGCCGGCACATTGTTGTCCCGAAACCGCGGGCGGGCCATTTTCTTCGCTGCTTAGTATTTCTCCGCCAGCTCGATCTTGGTGGGGGTCAATTGCATTTTCCCGTCCACCTCTTTGACCGTGCCGGTGGCTGTTATTTTCTTGGTTTCTTTGCAGAGTTTGCCGTGGAACTCCTTGCTCACGTCGTTGGCGACCAAATAGTAGCTCACCGTCCTGCCATCCTTTTCTGTCTGGATGACATTCTGGCATTCCTTGGTCTCCTTCAACGCGCACTTCGCGCATTTTCCTTCACCAGTGATGGTCACCGTGTCCTCGGCCGCAACAGTTCGCGCCGCCGCCGCACTCAAGAACAATGCCACTCCGGCAACTAACGCTAACGACTTTTTCATGGTTCGTTCCTTTCGCTTAGGTTTGGTGTCAGCCATCGCTGACTGGCTTTTGACAGCTTTGCGACGGCGTTGTTCAAAGTCCAAACCGCCAAAAAGTCAGGAGAACCCGTTCCCCCGCAACTTCCTTTGAACCGGATGGGGCGAGACTCCCGTCGAGCCCTGGCTAATTTCTGTCGTTGGGAGATCAGGGCTCGACGGAGTCTCGCCCCACCGTTCATGGGCGCAATGCGCGCACAAAGGTCGGGGATTCTTCCTTTGAACAGTCCGCCGTTCGATGGAATGGGAGCGTTTAAAGTTCGCTGCTTCCGAACAACTCCGCCGGTTTTCCACGGCGAACAAACCGGCCGCGCTCCATCACCAGCACTTCGTCGCACAGCGCCGACGCCTCGCCCGCGTCATGCGTGACGTAAAGTATCGGCAACCGGAATTCATCCCGGATTTTTTTCAGGTAAGGAATGATCTGTTGTTTCAATTTCGAGTCGAGACTGGAAAGCGGCTCATCCAACAACAGCAACCGGGGGGACGACAGCAGCGCCCGCGCCAGACTGGCCCGCTGTTTTTCGCCGCCGGACAAATTGGCAACGCCGCGTTCCACCAGCGATCCGATTTCGAGCGTCTGAATCACGTGCTCGAAGCTGAACAGGCCCGAAGGGTTTGGGTCTTTTTTGCACCCGTACAGAAGATTCCCCCGCACTGACAGGTGGGGAAACAGCGCAAGGTCCTGAGGGACATAGCCGATTTCCCGCCGGCGCGTGGGCGTCTCCACGCCGCGGGCCGTGTCCGTGAGCACACGCTCGTCCAACTGGATGAAGGCGGACCGCGCGCGACGCAGCCCCGCGACCAGATCGAGCAGCGAGGTCTTGCCAGCGCCGGAAGGGCCAAACACCGCGGTCACCTGGCTCTCGATTTCCACGTCAGCCTCCACCGTGAAATCCGCCAGAGGCAGGACAATGTTTTTCAGCAACATCTTCATGCCGGGGCGCGCTTGTGTCGCAACAGACACTCGCTGCACCAGACGGCGGCGAAGGCCAACGCCACGGAAACCGCCAGCAAACGAAACGCGTGCGCATCCTGACCGAGCTGGACGGACTGGAAGATCGCCAGCGACAGTGTGGAGGTCTTTCCAGGAATGTTCCCGGCCACCATGATCGTCGCGCCGAACTCGCCCAACGCGCGGGCGAAGGCCAGGACCGTGCCACCGATGACGCCGCGCAACGCCAGCGGAAGTGTAATGGTGCAAAACACCCTGCTGTTCCCCGCGCCAAGCGTGCGGGCGATCTGTTCCAAACGCGGATTGACTTCCTCGAACGCCACGCGGGCCGACCGCACCAGCAACGGGAACGACATCACGCCAAGCGACACCAGCACCGCACGCCACGTAAACACGAGGTCGAAGTCGAGCGTGTTATGCAGGAAGCTGCCAATGGCCCCGTGACGACCGAGCAATTTCAGGAGGATCAGACCGGTCGCCACCGGGGGCATCACCAACGGCAGCGAGATGAGCGTTTCAACGAGCGTCTTGCCCGGCCACCGATGTCGCGCCAGCAACCAGGCGACGCCCAGTCCGGGCGGAACGATAACGACGGTGCTAAGGGCTGAAACCCAGGCTGTGAACCAGACAATCTGCGCTTCCTCGGAAGTCATGAGTGCAACGGCTATGGGCGGACAATAAAGCCGAATTCCCTGAATATGCGGTCCGCGTCGGCCGAATTCAGATACTTCAGGAACCGTTGGGCAGCGCCGCGTTCTTTGGACTCCTCCACCAAGGCCATCGGATAGCTGATCGCCGGGCCGTCACCGGCCGGGATCTCAAAAGCGACTTTGACCTTCTTCGAAATGGAACCGTCGGTCTTATAAACGATTCCCGCCTCAACGTTGCCGGACTGCACCGCGCTGAGAGCGGCGCGAACGTTGTCGGTGGGCACCACCTTGGGTTCGAGGACAGACCAGAGCCTGGCCTTCTCAAGATATTCCTTTGCGTAGATGCCTGCCGGGACCGTCCTGGGGTCGGCCAACGCCACGCGGTTTATCTTTGCGTCAGCGAGGTCTTTTGCCGACTTGAGGGACAGTTGGCTGTCGGCGGCCACGACGATGACGAGGGTGTTTGACAGTCGGCGCTGGCGCGTTTCCCTGACGATCAATCCCTTCCTTTCCAATCCATCCATTTTCGCTTCGTCAGCGGAGAAGAAGATGTCGGCGGGAGCACCTTCCTCGATTTGTCGGGCCAGGAAGCCCGAGGCGCCAAAATTGAACACGATCCTGTCGCCGGTTTGCTTTTCGTAACTGGAAGCGATTTCCTTCAAAGAGTCCGTGAGGCTCGCCGCGGCGAAGACGGTGATTTCAGCGGCGTGCAGACTCACACCTGACGACGCGACAAGAACGGATGTGAGCAGGCCAAGACGGGTTGTGAATGATGAGGTTTTCATGGTGTTCAGAGCTCGAATCATATCGAACCCCAGGGCGGGCACGGCAACGGGCTTGCCACCGGAATCACAATCGAGAGTAAATCCGCCTTTTGTGGCAAGATGAATTGCGAGCGTCCGTTGTCCATGCCGGGAGCATAAACACAGGTGCGATATCTTTTGTCAAATATAATGCTCCCGCGGCCGCCGAATTCCTTTCATCTTTCCATGAACCCGGTGGGGCGAGACTCCGTCGAGCCCTAACTGAGTCCTGTGGCTGGGAGATCAGGGCTCGACGGAGTCTCGCCCCACCGTTCATGGTCCCAATGCGCGGTGGCAAAACCGTGGAAACTACCCATGAACCTCAGAAAGTGGCACAGGCATCCTGCCTGTTCGGGGCTGACAGGCTGGAAGCCTGTCCCACTTTTCAATCCCGAAGCAGACCCCGCAGCTCGCGCCAGGTGGCCTGGACCGCTTCCAGGCTCTCCGCTTCGAGTTGTTGATGCAGCGCCAGCGCCCTTTGACCGGTTTCAGTCAGCTCAGCGCCTCCTCCTTTGGCGCCGCCCCGGACCGCCTTGACCAGAGGCCGTTTAAAACACCGCTCCATGGTCTTGATGAGTGTCCAGGCGCGCATGTAGGACATGCCCATCCGCTCAGCCGCCTTCCTGATGGATTTCGTTTGCCGCAAATCCGATGGCGATCTCCGACCCGCACAACACGCGCATCCGGAGGCGAATCGCGCGGGAGTTTCCGAATTTCTTCGGCATAAGAAAGTCATTGAGCCCCGGAGTGATTTGATTCCTCTCAAGCTACTGTCACGGACGCAGAAGACAGGAAAACAACTGCAAAATCGGGCCGCAGTCGATCCAAACTCAACCGTTCCTCCCGCAGCAGTGCTTGTATTTTTTGCGCTTGCCGCTCGTCGGATCCACCGCGCCACACGGGCAGGGATCGTTGCGACCGACCTTGGGTCCGCTTCGGACCGGCTTTGCGGTTTCGCTGGCCGCCATGGCCTCCGAGACCATGTCGCTGCCTTTGGCCGGGGCTGACCCGCTGCCGCCGGCGCTTTCCCCGAAGGCGCTGGTGGATTGGTGCAGCGTCTTCTGCGGCACGCTGCGCAGGAATTGCTCGAACGCCATCAGGCTCGACGCGCTGCGGAAGATGTTGTGGCAAATCTCGGTCTTGATGTTGACCATCAGTTCATCAAAAATCTTGAAGGCTTCGGCCTTGTATTCGATGAGCGGATCGCGCTGGCCGTAGGCCCGCAGACCGATGCTGTTGCGCAGGCTGTCCATGCCATAAAGGTGTTCCTGCCACAACCGGTCGATGGCGCTGAGAATCGTGTAGCGCTCGACCGTCCTGAGCTGGTCCGGATTTTCAAAGCTGATTTTCAGCTCGTAAGCCTTGCGCACGCTCTCCGAGATGAACTGGCACACGGCGAACTGCGCCGGGCTCAGACCGTCGAACATCGAGCCGGCCACCGGTTCTGCTTTGCCGCTGCCGGCCGCCTTGGCGATTTCGCTCTCGGGCATGCCCAGCGGAAAGGTCAGGTTCACCCAATCGGCCAGACCGCGCGCGTTCCACTCGCTCACCTCGGCGTCGCGCGCGCTGAACTCCTCCACCTTTTGCAGCACCACTTCTTCCATGATGTCCATGAGCCGGTCGCGCACGTCTTCCCCGTGGATGATTTCATTGCGGAAACCGTAAATGATTTCGCGCTGCTTGTTCATCACGTCGTCGTATTCCAGCGTGCGCTTGCGGATTTGGAAGTTGTGCTGCTCGACGCGCTTTTGCGCCTGCTGAATCGAGCGGTTCAACAGCGGATGAGTCAGCTCCTGTCCCTCCTCGAGCCCGACCTTCTCCATCACTTTCACAATGCGGTCCGAGCCGAACAACCGCATCAAATCGTCTTCGAGCGAAATAAAGAAATGCGACGAACCGGGGTCGCCCTGGCGCGCGCAGCGGCCGCGCAATTGCCGGTCTATCCGGCGTGCTTCGTGCCGTTCCGTGCCGATGACGCCGGCGCCGAGTTTGATGTCCGTGCCGCGGCCGGCCATGTTTGTCGCGATGGTGACGGCGCCGCGCTGGCCGGCGCGCGCGACGATTTCCGCCTCCTGCTGGTGATACTTCGCGTTGAGCACCGAATGAACGATTCCCGCCTTCTTCAGCATCCGCGAAAGATGCTCGCTGACCTCGACGGAAATGGTGCCGACCAGAATGGGCCTGCCCTGATGGTGAACGTCCTGAATCTCCTTGAGCACCGCGCCGTATTTCTCGCGTTTGGTTTTATAGACCGAATCGTTCGCGTCTTTGCGGGCGACCGGCTTGTTCGTGGGTATGACCAGCACGCCGAGCTTGTAAATGTCGAAAAACTCCTGCGCCTCGGTTTCGGCGGTGCCGGTCATGCCTGCGAGTTTCTGATACAGCCGGAAATAATTTTGAATCGTAATGGTCGCCAGGGTCTGGGTTTCCCGCTCGATTTCGACGCCTTCTTTCGCCTCGACCGCCTGATGCAAACCGTCGCTCCAGCGCCGGCCGGTCATCAGGCGTCCCGTGTTTTCGTCCACGATCGTGACCTTGTTGTCCTGAACCACATACTGCACGTCTTTCGCGCGCCTCGAACTCGGCCTGGATTCTGGCCTTGGTCTCCATCCGCTTGCGCGCGTCAGGTTCCGGCCCGGCGTCGATCTCGTGAAACAGAACCGTCAGGTCCGGCAGCACGAACGCGTCCGGATCCTTCGGGCTGAGAAAATTCCGGCCTTTCTCCGTCAGGTCGGCGTCGTGGCTCTTTTCGTCCATCGCGAAGAAGAGCTCCTCCTTCTGCGCGTAGAGTTCCTTCTTGGACTGGTCGGCGTGGAGTTCCAATTCCGCCTTGTTCATCAGCCGGAGATTCTCCGGGTCCTCCAGCAATTTCAACAGCCCCTCGGACCTCGGCTGGCCCATCTTGACCCGGTAGAGCAGAAGGCCGATTTCGCGCTCCAGCGTCTCGGGGTTGTTCGGCTGGGAACCGTCGCCCGGGCGCAACTTCTCTATCAACGACTGGGCTTCCGAAAGGAACCGGTTGCAAAGCCTTTCCTGCGCGTGAACCAGGGATTCGACGGCGGGCTTGAATTTGCCGTATTGGTCGTCGTACGCGACGACGGCAGGTCCGCTGATAATCAGCGGCACGCGCGCTTCATCAATCAGAATCGAGTCCACTTCGTCCACGATGGCGAAGTAATGGCCGCGCTGCACCTGCTCCTCTTTGCTTGTGGCCATGCCGTTGTCGCGCAGGTAATCGAAACCAAACTCGGCGTTCGTGCCGTAGGTGATGTCGCAATTGTATTGCTCGCGGCGAACCGACGGCGGCTGGTCGTGCAGGATGCAGCCGACCGTCAAGCCCAGCAGCTTGTAAACCGCGCCCATCCACTCGCTGTCGCGCGCAGCGAGGTAATCGTTCACCGTGACCACGTGCACGCCGCGACCGGTCAGCGCGTTCAGGTAAACCGGCAGTGTCGCGACCAGGGTCTTGCCTTCGCCGGTCGCCATTTCAGCGATTCTTCCGCTGTGCAGCGCATAGCCGCCAATGAGCTGCACGTCGAACGGAATCATCTCCCACTTCAACGGATGCCCGCGGACGGTAATCTCCTGGCCCCACAGACGGCGGCAGGCGTTTTTGACCACTGCAAAAGCTTCGGGCAGGACCTGGTTCAGCGCCGCGGTCAGTTCCTCTTTGTCCTCGATTTTGGATAGCCGTTCCTTCCAGGCCGCGGTCTTCCCGCGCAACGCTTCGTCCGGCAATGACTGTAGCGGCGTTTCGGCCTCGTTGATCCGGGCCACCAGCGGGCGCAGCCGCCGGACTTCCCGGTCGTTCTTCGATCCGATGATCTTTTTTATGATGTAACCAATCATGCCGGCCTCAAAAAGCGTGGGAAAAACTACGGGAAGAGCCGTGAAGCGTCAAAGGATTTAAGGACACGATATGCGGCCCGGCCAGCCGTCAAACCTCCCATCGAGCCGGAAATCCGGGGCATCTTCTTCGAGTTCTTCGCTGAGAATTTTCAAAACCGCTTTGCGCTCTTCGAGCGGGAAGGTTTTCATTTTGTCGATGAGTCCGGTGGTGCTCATTGGTAGGGAATTGTTCTACGCTCGGGGCATTGTCCAAAAGCAGGTCATGGGCAGCGGGAGAGGCACCGCGTCGATTTCCGCGCGGGTCTCAGGGTGGGTGTGTCACGGGGCGAAAGTCTCAACCAGAGCGCGCCATTCGCGCGCCTCGTCCAGTCGCCACAACCGATGCAGCACCGCATCGGCGCGCTCCGGTCCAAGACCCGGGTCGGCCAGGTTGTGGAACTTGGTTTCGACCTCCCCATCGGCGAGCGGGTTTCGCGAGTGACCGTGCGGATAATCCACGCGCTCGGAGAATGCCCGGCCATTGGCCAGGCGCACGGTCACGATGTTGCCGACGGCTTCGGGATAACGCGCGCTCAACTCTGTGTTTCGCTCCACCTTCACCCGTTCCGCCACGGCCAACAGTTTCGGATCGGTGAAACGCTCCGGCGCGAATTGCCTCGCCGTCACCTCGCCATCGGCCAGTGCTGCCGCCACGATGTACGGCAGGCTGTGGTCGGCTGTCTCGCGGCTGGTTGGGCGCCATTTCTCGGGTTCAGAGCCGATGATATCCACGGCTGCGTCGTGGCTCTGCACCAGCACCGAATCGATTTCCGCCGGGCCGCTGATTTGCCTCCGCAACTTTAGCGCGGCTTCAATGGCGCTTTGGCTGTGATACTCGGCTGGCCAGAACTTGATGCTGGTCTTCAGAATCATGAAATCGTCCGGGCGCAGACCGGAGTCAGCCGCCGGAAGTTTCACGTCGCGCAACGGCCCGCTGACGAGTTTCTCAAATCCCTTCTCGCCCTCGAAAATGGGCGCGGGGCCCGTCATGCCCGCTCTGGCCAGCAGGGCCGCAAAAACGCCGTGTCGTGCCGCGTTGGCAAAGGCGCATCCCTTCCAATGCGACAACTCGCCCACGCGCGACTGCCGCAATGCCGCGCTGGCCACACCCGCGATGCCGAGAGCGTGTCGGGCTCGCTCCGCGTCCAGGGTCATCAGCCGCGCTGCCGCCAGTGCGGTGGAAAAGGCGCCGTAAGTCACGTGGTCCCACCCGCGGGCGCGCAGGCTGGCCGCGTCGCAAAGCCGGCACTGCACCTCGTAGGCCAGAGCGATGGCGGTAATCAGGTCACGACCGTTCGCACGCTCAACTTCAGCGACAGCCATGGCGGCAGGGATGTTGTCGCTGGGATGGGCAGGTTCCTTGGAAAGGTAAGTGTCGTTGTAGTCCAGGTATCGGACCAGACAGCCATTGGCGAAGGCGGCCCAATCCGGTGGCGCCTGATGTCTGGTGCCCAGTAAAGTTGCGCCCCGACCTGGCGGGACTGAAAACGTCGAAGCCACACGCCGCGCGATGTTGCACGGTTGGGCATTCATCGCGCCCAACGCGCAACCCATCGAGTCGATGACACGCCGCTTGACTTCGTGTACGACCGGCGCGGGCAAATCGTCGAACTTCAGTCCCACGGTAAAGTCGGCCAATTGTTCAGCGAGGGTCTTCATCGTTGTTAAATCGTTGAACTGTTGAACTGTTGAATCGTTGAACCGTCCAGCTGCGCGGCATTCGCTCCGATTCAACGATTCAAATCATGGGCCGGTAATGTCCAACCAGGTCGTGAAGCCGGGTTGTGATTTGGCCCAGGGAACAATGTTCAACGGTCTTGATGAGTTCAGCAAAAACGTTTCCCCCGCGCTCGACCGCGAGGGAGAGTTCGTCCAACGCCTTCTCTGCTGCCTCCCCGCGATTTCGACGTTTGAACCGTTCCAGGCGATTGATCTGCCGCTGTTTTTTGTGGCGCGCCGTACGGACGACTTTGACGGCGGTCAGCCTGGCCGTTGGTTCCGCATACCGGTTCAGGCCGATGATGGGCCGCTTCAGGTCATCGATTTGTTGTTCGTAGCGATGCGCGGAGGACTGGATTTGACTGCGATGGTAGCGGTGTTCGATCGCCGTCAGCACTCCACCAAGCCGGCCGATTTCGCGGAACTCGCTCAGGACGCCTTCCTCCACTGCTTGCTCCACGATCTTCATGCCGGGCGAACTGCCGAAGGCGTTCATCATGAATTTGAACAGGCCCGTTTCCTCCAGCAGGATCGCCTGGGATTGCGCCGCGAGGCGGACGTACTCTTCGCTTGGCGTGGTGAATGGCTCGTCGGCGCTGTTGCTGTGACAAGAGTTGGTGGCGTTGGCGTAGGCGAGCATAAGCTCGATGGCGGTGCGGGTGAGGTTGTTTTTGAATTCCTGCGCCATGAGCGAACGGCCGCTGGTTTGCGTGTGGAGCTTGAAAAGTTGCGCCCGCGGCTCCGCGCCGAAGACGTCGCGCATGCCGATGGCCCAGAGCTTCCGACAGACCCGCCCCAGCGCCAGGTATTCGATCTCCAATCCGCAATCGAGGAAGAAGGAAAGGCGCGGGCCGAACCGGTTGAGGTCGAGGCCGCGCTCGCGGAGCAGGTCCACATAAGTGAACCCGTTGGACAGCGTGTAAGCGGCCTGCTGAACCGGGGTGGCGCCCGCCTCGCCGATGTGATAGCCGCTGATCGAGATCGGATACCAGCGTGGCATGTGCGCCGTGGTGAACTGGATCATGTCGGCGAGAAACCGCAGCGAGGCGTCGAGCGGGAAGATGATTTCGTTCTGCGCCTGCACTTCCTTGAGGATGTCCGCCTGGATGGTGCCCCGCAGTCTGGGGACGATACCGGGACCGAATCGCCGTTTGGCCGCGGCAATGTACATCGCCAGGATGATGGGCGCAGGTCCATTGATCGTCATCGAGACTGAGAAATGTTCGTCGCCCAGCGGAAAGCCGGCGTAAAGCCGTTCCATGTCCTCGACCGTGTCAATGGCCACGCCGCCTTCGCCGATTTTGCCGAAGACGCCGTCCGCATCGCTATCGAGGCCGTAGAGCGTTGGGCCGTCGAAGGCCGTGCTGAGGCGGATGTTCTTTTGCTGCCGCGTCAGGTAGTGGAAGCGTTTGTTGGTGTCCTCCGCCAGACCCAAACCGGCGAACAATCGGGTCGGCTCTTCGGAAGGCGTGGTGCGTGGTGCGTGGTGCGTGACGGGCTCCAGATACATCTCGGGATAGGCGGCGTTCACAAACGGGAACTCTCCCGGCAAGCCTTCGCCGAAGAGATAGCGCGCGGATTCGCCAGGTTCGTCCGTCTGAGGCAGGGCCAGACGTGGAAGCTTCAAGCCAGTGGGTGTGGTTGCCGTGCCGACCCCGGCGCGAGCGGCCTGCCAGCGCTGCAGGATCTGGTCGCGGAACTGCGGATCGTTTCGTGCCCGGACGACCTGTTGCTTCACGAAGCGGTTGTAGGCTTCAACGGCATCCGCGATTTGAAACAGCACACTCATAACTTGAGCAGTTGCGAGAGTTCATCCACGCCCCGGTCGCGATGGCGTTTAGCCACGGTGCAGACCAGTTTCTGGCCGCGCTGGTTGAGCGCCAGGCGTTGTTCGAGTTCGGCGGCGGCGGTTTTCGCTCCGGCCAGATCGGATTTGTTGATCACAAAGATATCGGCCGCATCGAGCATGACGATTTTCTGGAGTTGCAAACGGCTGCCGTAGTCGGGGCTCATGACCAAAACTGTCTTGTTCACCAACTCGTGGCCGAAGGGCATAGCCTCCTGGCCAATGCCGACCGTTTCGACCAGGAGGAGGTCGAAGCCGCCTTGTTTGAGCAGTTCCAGGCAGCGCCCGGTCGCCGGCGACAGGCCTCCCGCCTGACCCCGTGTGGCCAGACTGCGCATAAAGACCCGATCATCCTGGGAGTAAATCATGGCGGCGCGGTCACCCAGTAGCGCGCCCTGGCCCAGGAGGCTGGGGTCGTGGGAGAGAATGGCAAGGCGCGCACGCGGATTCGCTTTGAGGAAACGCAGCACAAGCTCGTCGATCAAGGTCGTCTTGCCCGCGCCACCGGGGCCGGTGATGCCGATCGCGGGGGTTTGCACGGTTGAACGTTGAACGTCCAAGGTTGAACGTTCAACGTTTAACTCAACCGCCGTGAGCCGTCGGGCCAAATCGCGGTCGTTCATCCGCCGATTTACCGTTCGCTTCAGCAACCGCCCCTTTCCACTGCGCGAATAAGTCTCCTTCACAAACGCCACCAGCTCCGCCATGGGTGTGCCTGCGAAGAATATCTCGTCCACCCCTTTTCTTTTCATAAGCGCGGCGTCACCGGGAGTGATGGTGCCGCCGCCCCCGCCAAAAACGCCGATGTCGTCTGCGCCCTGCCGCTTGAGCAGGGCGATCACTTCTGCGAAGAACTCGACGTGGCCCCCGTTGTAGCTGGAGAGGCCGATGGCGCGCACGTCTTCCTGGATGGCGGCGCGCACGATGTCGCGGGCCGAGCGGTGGTAGCCAAGGTAAATGACCTCGATGCCGTGGCGGATGAATTCCAGGTTGATCGTGTTGATGGCGCTGTCATGGCCATCGCAGAGGGGGACCGCCGTGAGCAGACGGATGGGCGGAGTTTGAGTTTTCGACGTGGGGCCTTGGACTCGTTTCGCTTTCATCGGCGCACGCCAGAAGGGTAATCCAGAGTTTCATAGCCGGCAACGCGGGCCGACGGTATGCTGGGGACGATGAAAGACGCCTTCGATTTCTCCGGCAAGGTAGCGCTGGTCACCGGCAGTTCGCGCGGCATCGGGGCCGCAATCATCACGACCTTTGGCGCACTGGGCGCGCGCTGCGTGGTCAATTACGTGTCCGATCCGGATGGGCGGAACAAAACGGATGCGGAGCGCGCGGCGACAGCACTGCCCGAAGCGCGGGTCATCGAATGCAACGTGGGCAACCCTGAGCAGGTCAGCGCGATGAAGAAAATGACCATCGACGAATGGGAAACCGTGCTGCGAGTCAACCTGAGCGGGGCTTTCAACTGCATCCGGCTGGCGATTCCGATTCTGCGACCCGGCGGACGCATCGTGAACATTTCGTCAGTCAGCGGCCAACTGGGCTTTTTCGGCCAGGCCAATTATTCCGCCAGCAAAGCCGGCCTGATGGCGCTCACGAAAGTGGCTGCGCGCGAACTCGCCAGGCACAACATCACCGTCAACGCCATCGCGCCGGGCTTTATCGACACCGAGATGAGCCGGAGCATGCCCGAAGAGGTGACCAGGCAATTCCTGACGCAGGTTCCGCTCGGACGTTTCGGCGAAGTGGAGGACGTGGTTTTCCCGGTGCTCTTCCTCTGCTCGCGGAATGCCGGATACATCACCGGTCAGGTCATTCACGTGAGCGGCGGGTTTTATATGTGAGGAGCGTCGTTAAAACGTTCAATTGTTGAAACGTTAAACGTTTGAGAGCGGGTGCCGGATTTCTCGACCATCTGTCACCGCTTCAATCCCATCGGTTCCGTGGGTGTTTGGTCAGTGGAGCAGCTTTTGTAACGATTCAACGTTTTAACGATTTAACCCTTCGGCGTTCCGTACCCCAAATCATCACGACGCTCGTCGTTACGCTCCCGCCCATGTTGAAGGTCAAGAAACGTTCTGCGCCTTGAATCTGGCGTTCGCCAGCAGAGCCAGTGAGCTGGCAATAAGCTTCGACCACCTGCCGCACGCCGGTTGCGCCCACGGGATGGCCGTCGCCGATGAGGCCTCCGCCCGTGTTCACGGGCAGCACAAAGGACAGACTCCCGGTGCAAAACCGGGACCGCACAGAAGGCAGCGCTGTGGCACCGCTCCGCAGCAGTTCCGCGCCTTCACCGCGCCGGGCAAATCCCAGGATTTCATAGGCCACGATTTCGGAAATCGAGAAACAATCATGAACCTCGGCAGCCTGGATGTCGCGCGGCTTCAGGCCCGACACCGCATACGCCTGCTCAACCGCTTTGCGCCCAACGGAGAAATCGGGTGCGTCCTTCTTATCCAGCGACAGGTGGTCGGTGGTGTGACCGAAGCCGAGCAGGCGGACTCTGGATCGCCTCGGCAGCTTTCGGAAAAATCCATCGGAGCACAAAACCAGCGCGGCGCCGCCGTCGGTGATCTGGGAGCAATCGGTCACCTTGAGCGGCGGAGCGAAACATGGATTCGTCTCGGATACCGTGCAGGCGTCCTGCACCGTGAGTGTGGAGTCACGCATCTGCGCGAGCGGGTTGAGTCGGGCGTGTGCGTGGTTTTTCGCGGCGACCAGAGCAAGGTGTTTCTCGCTCAACCCGTGTCGTTCCATGTAAATCTGTGCGATGCGGGCGAAGAGTTTGGGGAACATGAATTCACCGTATTGCCGCGTCTCGGTGTGGTAATCCCCTGCCGCGGCCAGGACCTCTGCGCCTTCGGCCGGTGACATGGTTTTCTGCTGCTCGACGCCGACGACGAGCACCACATCGTGCAGGCCCCCCATGATTTGCTGCGCCGCCGTGAGGACGGCCACCCCGCCCGAAGCGCACGCGGCTTCAACGTGCAGGGTGGGAATACCGCGTAGTTTCTCGTCAATCTCTGTCAGGAACGCGCCGAGATGAAGCTGTCGAGTGAACAGCCCGCTGGCGAAATTGCCAACCACTCCAGAATCGATGTCTTTGGGATCAATGCCGGCATCGGCGATGGCCGTGTGCGCTGCTTCAAGAATGATGTGGCGAATCGTCTTGCCCTCCTTCTTGAAATTGCGTCTGAAGTCGGTGCGTCCGGCGCCAAGAACGTAAACGGGAACCGCCATACTTTTAATCCACCTCAAAACTAGCGCTGAACCCGCCGGTGGGCAATAGACCGTGGCCGTGCGGCGGCTAACGTTACCCAGTGATTTTCGCTACGTCAGGCAAATCGCAAGACGGCGGCCTCGAAAGGAATCGATGATTTGTGCCGATAGCAGCCAACGCTGATTCGTGGTAGTTTTCAGCCGGGTCCAAGCTTGAGCCAGTTCGGTTAAAGCTGCATGCAACCGCTTCCTGCCAACAAACCAGTTGCGATGCCGACGGGTCTCGATGAACGCGAGCGCGCATTTTTGAGGCAAGCGGCTGAGTTCTGTCGCGCGCACGTTGACCCTGCGTGCGAGCAGTGGGAGAAGGAAGAATTCCTGCCGCGCGAGATTTTCACCCAGGCCGGGAACGTCGGGCTGATGGGCATGCTGGTTTTACCGGGGCTCGGCGGCCAGGGATTGAGTTTCGTGGCTTATGCCCACGTCATCATCGAACTGGCCCGGCACTACGCCGCATTGGCGCTCGACATTGCCACGCACAACTCGCTTTGCCTCGGCCACATTCTGGCCTTTGGCTCGCAAGCGCAGATGCAGCGCCTCGTGCCCCGCCTGGCGAGTGGCGAATGGCTCGCGGCCTGGGCCTTGTCCGAACCACAGGCGGGCAGCGACTGCGGCGGCATGGAGACGACGGCGGTGGAAACCCAAACGGGTTGGGAACTCTGCGGCCACAAAACGTTCATCACCCAGGGCCGCCGCGCCGACGTCCTGGTCGTTTTGGCCAAAACGGGAACCGCCGCCAATGGCCAGAAGGAACTCAGCGCCTTTCTCCTGCCCAAAGAACAGGTGCAGCTGGTGCGCAAGATCCCGACCTACGGAATGAAAGCCAGCGACACGGCGGAGATTCGCTTCGAGCATGCCAAGGCTGAACTTCTCGGTCAGCGTGGTCATGGCCGGGCGCAGGCGCTGATCATGCTCGACCGTGGGCGCATTGGAATCGCCGCTTTGGCCGTGGGTATCGCCCAGGCCGCCTTCAGCGCCGCGCGCCAGCACGCCGTTCAGAGGGAACAGTTCGGCCATCCCATCGCGGACTTTCAGGCCATCCAGTGGATGCTGGCCGACTCGGCGACGGAACTTGAGGCGGCGGAATTGCTGACGCTGCACGCGGCGTTCTTGCAGGACCAGGGCCGGAGAACACCGAAGGAATCGGCGATGGCCAAGTTGTTCGCTTCCGAAGCGGCCACCCGCATCTGCAACCGCGCCCTGCAAATCCACGGCGGCTACGGCTACAGCCGTGACCTGCCGATGGAGCGTTACCTGCGCGACATCAAGCTTTGTGAGATCGCCGAAGGCACGTCCGAAATCCAGCGGCTGGTCATCACGCGTCAATTGCTCAAGGAGGTGTAGCTTGAGCGGCCTCCGGTCAAGCGAATCGGTTGGCTCACCATCGCCGGGTTTCCGATGTTAAATGTGGCTAAAATGATTCAGGAGCCTCCAGCGCACTTCAACTTCGCCCGCGATGTCATGGAACGTTGGGCACGCGAGCGGCCCGACGCCGTGGCGCTCTGGTGGGTGGACGAGAGTGGCCGCCACGAACAAAAGTTCTCCTTCGGGCAGCTCGCTGAGAGGTTTCGTCGTGCGACGACATTCTTCAACACGGTGGGAATCCATCGTGGCGATCGGGTCCTGATCATCCTGCCGCGCTTGCCGCAATGGTGGATCGCGATGCTCGGCCTGGTGCGACTCGGCGCGGTGCCGATTCCCGGCACGCCGCTCCTGACTCGGAAAGACATCCGCTATCGCGTTGAGACCGCCGAGGCACGCGCGGTGATCACCGATGTGGATGGCGCGGACAAGATGGAGGGGATGTCAGCCGAGGTGCGCATCCTGGTGGGCGCGGAGCGGCCCGGCTGGACCAACTTCGATGCCGGCGTGCCCGACGCCTCCGCCGAGTTCGAGCCGGAGCCGACCCGCAGCGACGAGCCGGGAATCATCTATTTCACCAGCGGCACGACCGGCCAGCCCAAGATGGTCTGGCACACGCAAGCGAGCTACGGCCTGGGCCATCGTCTCACCGGCGAGTTGTGGCTGGATTTGAAGCCGGCTGATATTCACTGGAACCTTTCCGACACCGGCTGGGCCAAGGCGGCCTGGTCGAATTTCTATGGCCCGTGGCACATGGGCGCCTGCGTGTTCGTCATGGATGCGCGAGGCAAGTTCGATTCCGTTGCCACGCTGCGAACGTTGGCGCGTTACCCGATCACCACCTGGTGCGCCCCGCCCACCGCGCTCCGGCTGGTGGTGCGCGAGAATTTGTCCGCCTTCCGCTTCCCGCATTTGCGGCATTGCGTCTCACGATTTACGAAGGCTACGGCCAGACCGAGACCATCATTCTGATTGGAAACTTCAAGTCGCTCGGTCATCCAGTGCGGCCCGGCTCGATGGGCAAACCGACGCCGGGCTTTGAAGTCGCCGTCCTGGACCCCGAGCTCAACAAGTTGTCAGCCGGCAAGGAAGGGGAATTGGCGGTGCGCCTCGAACCGCGCCGTCCACTCGGCCTGTTCCGCGAATACTGGCTTAACCCGGCCGAGAACGCGGCCCGTTTTCGGGGCGATTGGTATCTGACGGGCGACCTGGTCAGGCGGGACGACCAGGGCTACTACTGGTTCGTTGGACGAGCCGACGATGTGATCAAAAGCGCCGGCTATCGCATCGGCCCGTTCGAAGTGGAAAGCGCGCTGATCGAACACCCCGCGGTGCTGGAGGCCGCAGTGGTGGGGAAGCCGGACCCGGTGCGAGGCTCCATCGTCAAGGCGTTCGTCGTGCTGCGGAAAGATCACGCGCCGAGCGAAGCGCTTAAAACCGAGTTGCAGAAACACTGCAAGCATGTGACCGCCCCTTACAAGTATCCACGCGATATCGAGTTTGTCGTGGAATTGCCGAAAACAGTGAGCGGCAAGATCCGGAGGGTGGAACTACGTGAGCGAGACCGGGTGGGGCGAGAGTCCGTCGAGCCCTGATTTCTGTCGTTGGGAGATCAGGGCTCGACGGAGTCTCGCGCCACCGTTCATGGGCGCAAGGGGCGATCAAAGTTTGGGGCCCTTCCCTTGACCACGAGGTTGATAGACGCGCCTGGCCGGTCCGGTGTAAAGACTGCGGGGGCGGATGAGCCGGTTGTGCTCGTGTTGCTCGATGACATGCGCACACCAACCGCTCACCCGCGAGCAAGCGAAGATGGGCGTGTTCAACTCGGACGGAATGCCAAGCAGGTGAAACACCGGCGCAGCGTAGAGATCCACGTTGGCGCAGAGTTGTTTCTCGCGCTGCATCACCGCTTCGAGCCGCTCGCAGACGGGCACCCAATGTTCCTGTCCAAACCGCCGGCCAAGCTGACGCGCCAGTTCCCGCATTATCGGCACGCGCGAGTCGCCTTTTTTGTAAACGCGGTGGCCGAACCCCATGATTTTCTGCTTGCGCGCCAGTCGATCTTTCACCCAGGACTCCGCGTCGTCGGGCGAATCGATTTCCTGGAGCATCTTCATGGTCTCTTC
>QHPW01000347.1 GCA_003219675.1 Verrucomicrobiota bacterium | reverse complement strand
TTCGATGCGGTAGCCGGCGGCTTTCCAGCGTTTGAGGCGTTGCAGGTAAATCAACCCGCTCAAAGTCGTCTCGAAGGCGAAATCCGCCCGCGCATGAGCGAGCCGGTCCAGTTTCGCAAGAAAGAGCCGGCCGCCGGCGATGGCGGCCAATTCCGGGCGCAGCGGCGAGAGGCCACTGGCAATCAGGTCGGCGTTCACAAAATGAATGACGCCGGCTTCCCTGGGCAGGAATTCGCGGGCGAAGGTTGTTTTCCCCGCGCCGTTCGGCCCTGCAATGATAAAGCAGCGTGGTGCTCTGGCTGTCCGGCGATTCATTTGAGCCACTTGATCTTGATTTCCTTCTCCAGCGCCTTTAACTCCGGATCATCGGTGACAAGTTCAGCTTTCTTCTCTTTCGCCAGCGCGGCGGCAAAGGCGTCGGCGAGGCTGATTTTGAAACGGGCTTTGAAATCGGCGGCGGCGTCCGCCAGCGCACGGCTCGCGGGGTGGAATTCCAGCGGAAGACTTTTCAGGACGTCTGCCGCCTGTTCCCACGCTTCGGCGCCATCCTTTTTCAGCAGCATGTACTTCACTTCGGCATAGTTCGCTTCGGTCATGTGCAACGGGCGGTCCGCGGTGGCGGCTTTGTGCAGCAGCTCTTTCACTGGAACTGCGGCATCTTCACCGCGAAAAAATGCCAGCAGGGCGCGAGCATCCAGGACGGAAGCGGCCATTCTATTTGTCCTCCAGTTCCCGCTCCTCGCGTTTGTGCTCCGCCCATTCCTCGTTAAAGGATTTTCCGCCGGACCTGCGCTTCAGCAATCCGAAGCCGCGTTCAATCGCCCAGCGCGTGACCGGCTTCAGAAGAATCCCTTTGTTTCCGCAGCCAACTCGGAATCACGACCTGACCTTTGGTGGTGAACCATACCGTATCTGCCTTCTCAGTCGTATGCATCGATAAAAGTATGACTATCTACTAAAAGTCCGTCAAGGACATATTTGTAGGATAATTGACATAGAGGCAGAATTTCTCCTGTATGGGGTTGTGTCGCCCTTTCAGGGCTTGGATAATTTGTTGCGCGACTTACCCAGGGCGGCGCGGACTTCGTCTCGCTTTGCCCTGGGCTATTATCTTGCCGCGCTTACAGCGCTAAGGCATCAGCGGATTGTGCCGCCCCGATAGGACTTAATGGATTTTTGGACGCGAACCCAAGGCGCCGTTCGCAGGCTCGCTTTGCATTGGGCTATCATCTTTGGGGCTTTCAGCCCTTGAGATGGAGCGCCGAGCATTGCCCGGCGTTCCGGCATCAGTGCGAATCAGGGTTCATCGCCGGATGGAGTTATCCCAAGAATGACGACTATGCAGTCAGCGTCGAGCGGCGTGTCGAAGGAGAACGTGTTGCGGTTTTCGGTCCGTGCTGCGTGCGACGGTGTTAAAAGCGGACCCGCAACCTGGGTGATTTTGTTAAGCTTCGTTTCAAGGCCGCAACAATGAGACAATCGTTCGCCATTTGGTCTCGTTGTCGCCGGGAGTCTCAGAGGTCGGGTTAGGGCCAGTTCCACCCCAAAGCTTCGGATCGAAGGCGTCCTTGGTCGTGCTGAATTTCACATGCCCGTCTCCCCAAAGGACATTAAGGCCGTATGGATTCTTGCCATTCGTATGGGCCATGGTGCCCCAGGTGTAAATCAGATCGGTCTCGGTCGAGCGCTGCGAGCTTAATTCCGTCTGTTTGTGGGCCACTTGCGTCCAACCCCGATTCGCGTCGCTCTCTTTTTTGGCAGGAACGTCCCTCTGTGGGAAGTAATTGTAGGTCATATTTACCTGGCCATCGACCGCGTACATGGGCCACGGAACTTTGTCGCTTTCGAAGTATTTCTTCTCGAAAACAACTCTGAACCACTTCTGCTGCCGCGAGCTTGGGCAGTAAAATATCTGCGGCGCCTGCAGATATTTGCCGATGTAGAGAAGGCCCAGGTTCACCGCGAGCTTCGGCTCGGCCGGCCTGCCAACTGTCCCACCCCAACCATAAAGAAGATAGCTGTAGTAGGGACCATTACCCGGCATCAGGTCCGGGTCGTAGAAGGGCGGAGGAAGCCGGTCCTGGTTGTCGTCAGCATAGACGAAGGTTGCGAGGCCCATTTGTCGGAGATTGTTCAAGCAGGACGTCTGCTTGGATACCTCTTTGGCGCGAGACAACGCGGGCAGGAGCAGGCCGGCCAGGATGGCGATAATCGCAATGACCACCAGCAGTTCGATCAATGTGAAGCCGCAGCGAGGCCGAGAGGGGGCGTCATGGGAGAACGGCTTCGTTCCCGGGATGAGTGTGTTCACGTCACGCTCGCCGATGCAGGACTGGCGCCTGGCGTTGTTCGAATGGTTGGAGTCGGTTTTCATACGATACTTCCTTTCCGGATAGGTCGGTTGTAGAGGCCGTCCATACGCCGGCGCGGTCGGAGCATTCGGACGGCTTCAAGCAAAACCTCGTTCATAGACGGCGAACGTAGCACCCGGCGCGCGATAGTTAAAGGTTATTTTCGGATGCTGACGGGGCGCGTCCGCACACTGCCCCCGTA
>QHPW01000081.1:13953-22468 GCA_003219675.1 Verrucomicrobiota bacterium | reverse complement strand
GAAAGCATCATCACAAAGCCGCTGTAGAAGAACAGACCCTCCATGATGACGTAGAAGCCGACGAGATTTTTGAGGAATTGCCGGGTGCCCACGGTTGTCTCTGTGCTGAAGCCGGGACGCACGATGTCTTCGGTGAGCCGCATCTCGAAGGCGTCCTTGTCGTGAATGGAGTTGACCTCCTGATACATGTTGAAGACCTCGCGTTCGTCGAGGTTCAGCGACTCGCAGATGTAGTGAAAGGTGTGAGTGTGAATCGCTTCCTCGAATCCCTGGCGCAGCAGATACTGCCGCGCCTCCGGGTTGGTGATGTGCTTGAAGATCGCGAGCACGATGTTGTTGCCGACGAGGCTCTCCGCCGTGCTGAAGAACCCAAGATTGCGCATGATGACGAGGCGTTCGTCGGCGCTCAGGCGGTTCGATTTCCATAGCTCGATGTCGCGTTGCATCGGGACTTCGCCGGGCATCCAGTGGTTCGCGCAACCGTTGAGGTAATGCTCCCATGCCCATTTGTACTTAAGCGGCATGAGCTGGTTCACATCGGCACGTTTGTTGAGATCGCGGTTGGCGGGACGGCCGGGGGTGATATTGCAACAGGACATAAGTCGATTTGGGATTTACGATTTACTATGCGTGATTTTGACCGGGACTTCACCACGCGCTCGCTTCGCGGCGGCGACGAGGTTTGTCAGCGCGGGCTTTGCTTCCTCCCGGCGGCGCGTCTTTAATCCGCAGTCGGGATTTATGCGTGCGGATGGCCTGGTTCATTGACACCCCTCGCAGGTTGGGTCGTCGAGCAAACAACTTCTCGGCACCCCCAAGGTCTCCGCTTTGGGTGCAGGCTCGTCCGGCCGTTGAACCCGAACGTTCGCGGACGCGCTCCTGTGCTTCATCCACCGCGGCTGCAGCCCGCGACGGTTCACGTCGCTGGTGGATTTCTCAACCTGCGTCGCCGCGAGCGAGCGGAGATAGTAAGTCGTCTTGAGACCCTTTTCCCAGGCGAGCAGGTACATCTCGCCGAGTTGCTTCCCGCTGGGCTGTGCAAGGTAGAGGTTCAGCGACTGCCCCATGTCAATCCACTTTTGCCGGCGACTTGCGCATTCAATCAGCCAGCGCGGCTCGATCTCGAACGCGGTTCGATACAGTTCCTTCAACCCGGCGGGGATGCGCTCAATCTCCTGAATCGAGCCGTCGTAATACTTCAGATCGTCCACCATCGCGTCATCCCACAAACCGAGCTTCTTCAAGTCCGCGACAAGATGAATGTTCGCCGCGGTGAAGTCGCCGCTGAGGTTCGACTGCGCGAACAGGTGTTTGTAGGTGGGCTCGATGGACTGACTGACACCGATGATGTTCGAGATGGTCGCGGTCGGGGCGATGGCCATCGTGTTCGAGTTGCGCAAGCCGTGTTCGAGGACGGCTTCACGGACGCGCGACCAATCCAGGCGCACCGTGCGGTCCATGTCCACGAAACCGCCCCGTTCCTGCGCGAGCAACTCGAGGGTGTCGAGCGGCAGCAAACCCTGACTCCATTTCGAACCTTGGAACGTCGAGTATGGACCGCGTTCTTTCGCCAGTTCGGTCGAAGCCAGCAGCGCGTGGCAGGCGATCATCTCCATGCTCGTGTCGGCGAACTCGACCGCCGCCTCGCTTGCATAGGGAATGCGCAGTTTGTAGAGCGCGTCCTGGAAGCCCATGAGGCCGAGACCGACTGGACGATGCTTCAGGTTTGCGTTTCGCGCTTCGGGTGTCGGATAGAAATTGAGGTCGATCACGTTATCGAGCATCCGCATGGCGCTGCGGATGGTGCGGGCCAACAGGTCGCCGGCGAGCCCTCGCTCGGTGCAATGCGCCGCGAGATTGAGGGAGCCGAGATTGCAGACGGCGGTCTCATCGGCGGATGTGTTCAGGAGAATCTCAGTGCAGAGATTGGAACTGTGGACCACTCCGACGTGGCTTTGCGGGGAGCGGATATTCGACGGGTCTTTGAACGTCAGCCACGGATGCCCCGTCTCGAAGAGCGCGGTGAGCATCCTGCGCCAAAGGGCTGCGGCTTCGACGCGCTTGAACAACTTGACGCGGCCCGCGTCAGCTTCGCGCTCGTAATGTTCGTAACGCTCCTCGAAGGCGCGCCCGTAGAGCTGGTGCAAGTCAGGCACTTCGCTGGGATTGAACAGCGTCCAGTGCGCGTTGGCTTTCACTCGCTTCATGAACAGGTCCGGAATCCAGTTGGCCGTGTTCATGTCGTGTGTGCGGCGGCGTTCGTCGCCGGTGTTCTTGCGCAGTTCGAGAAAATCCTCGATGTCGAGATGCCAGGTCTCAAGGTAGGCGCACATCGCGCCCTTGCGTTTGCCGCCTTGATTCACGGCGAGGGCAGTATCGTTGGCGACCTTGAGGAACGGAATCACGCCCTGGCTCGTGCCATTGGTGCCTTTGATGTGCGCGCCGGTGGCGCGGATGTTCGTCCAATCGTTCCCCAGGCCTCCTGCCCACTTCGAGAGCTTCGCGTCGTCGCTGATGACTTTGAATATGTGTTCCAGGTCGTCCATCACGGTGCTGAGGTAGCATGAACTCAACTGCGGGTGCAGCGTGCCGGCGTTGAAGAGCGTCGGCGTGCTGCTGATGAAGCGGAATGTCGAGAGTACTTCGTAGAATTCGATGGCGCGTTCGTTCTTCTGTCTGCCTTCGTTGATGGCCAGCCCCATCGCGACGCGCATCCAGAAGTATTGCGGCGTTTCGAGACGGCGTCCTTCATGATGAAGGAAGTAGCGGTCGTAAAGCGTCTGCACGCCCATGTAGGTAAACTGCTGGTCGCGGTCGGGACGCAGAGACGCCGCGAGCCGGGGCAGATCGAACTTGAGAAGGTCGGGCGTGAGGCGACTGACTTCCACGCCGCGAGCGATGCAGTTCTGAAAATGGTCGCGATGTTGGACGGCGAGTTCGGCGGGCGTGCCAAAACCCGGCAAGGCTTCGCGGTAAATGCTCCGCAACAGCAGTCGCGCGGCAACAAATGTATAGTCCGGCTCGCGTTCGATGCGGGAGCGCGCGGCGAGAATCATCGCCCGCTCAATCTCGTCCGGCCTGACCCCGTCGTACAGGTTCCTGAGCGTTTCATCCGCCAGGTTGCGCGCGGAGCAATGCGACTCAATGCCCCGGCACGCGCCGATGAGACACCGGCGGATGCGTTGCGGGTCGAGGCGCTCGCGCGAGTTGTCCGCCCGCGTGACGAAAGGCCGCGCTTGCGGTGCGCCTTCGACCGTGCGTTCGTCGCGCAGGGCGCGGGCCTTGCGGCGTTCTTCGCGGTAGAGGACGTAGCGCCGGGCAATGCTGTGATGGCTCGCCTCCATCAGTTTGGTTTCCACCAAATCCTGGATGAACTCGATTTCAAGCGCGTCGCCTTTCACCGCATGCGCGATGGCGGCGTGGATCACCGCGTGGGCAACTCGAATGACGTCGCCCTGCGCCGCGGTGGGTAACGGTTGGTCGTCCTGAAGGCCGGCGTCCGCCTTGAAAGCGGCTTCGAGCGCCAGCTGGATGCGCGTCTCGTCGAAGGGGACGACGCGGCCGTCGCGTTTACGGACGGAGAATTGTTGGCCCCGGAGCGGGTCGAGTTGCGCCAGTCTGAGCTGGCCATCGAGTTGTTCGTGCAGCATATCGGGCGTTTCCATGAAGCGGTTGCCGGACCGCGATTCGATCTGGAGGGAAACCGCCCGCATACGGAGGAATGCAGGCACGAAAAAGCCCGCGTCCACTCCGCTGCGAGGGAGTGAAGGCGGGCCTCGGACTGCACCGATCAAGCTCGTCTTTTCCCTCATCCTGTCTGTGGCGAGACAGTTGCCCGCACGTCGGTGCGGGACTTGATGAGCGTGAAGAGCAGGTCTTCTGGCTCCGAGGTCGTTCTAGTTTGCCGGCCTTACCGACCGTTTCGATCAGTGGCGTTGAGAGGCATTTCGTCGCTCGTTACAGCGGGCTTGCCATAGCCAAGGGCACTTTTCACGATTAACACCACATTCAGTGTGGTGGTTCAAAGAACTCCACGATATATAGTATTTTGCCGCCGGCTTCGTCAACTGGATTCTTCTCGGAGCGCCAAGGTCTTTTCTTTTGCGAACATCAAGCGTTGGAGTTCATGCTTTACCATGTTGGCAGCCCGGAACGGCTTGAAGGCTGGACTCCAATACGTTCGCCGCACAAAGAAAAGACCTTGTCGGAACGCCACCCAGCGCTCTTGCCCGGGTGGTGAGCCGCAACCAAAACGGGAGGCGTATCCGGTCACCGGAGCTGCTTGCATTCGACGCGGCCGCCTGCCGTGCGCTGGAAGGTTGAAGCGCGAATTTGACAGCAACCGGCGGAGTGCGAACGGTATTCCCCTGTTGTATCGTGAGCGGATGAAACACAACGCACCTTCTCAAAACAACGGCGCTCATCAAAACGACGCCGCGGCATCACACCCGTACAGCACCGATGCGCAACGATGGTTGGCCTTGCAGCGGCGGGACTCGGCTGCTGACGGCCGGTTCGTCTATTCCGTGACCACAACAGGTGTGTATTGCCGTCCGACCTGTCCGTCTCGACTGGCGCTTCGCGAAAACGTCGTGTTTCACGACACCTGCGCCGACGCCGAGCGGGCCGGATTTCGCGCCTGCAAGCGCTGCCGGCCGGCGGGCGTTTCACAGCGGGAGCGAAATGCGGAGGCGGCGGCAAAGGCGTGCCGTATCATCGAAACTTCGGAGCCGCTTCCCGCGCTGGATGCGCTGGCCAATGCGGTCGGGCTGAGTCGCTATCATTTCCATCGCGTTTTCAAAAGCGTGGTCGGAGTCACGCCGCGACAGTATGCCGCCGCGCGCCGAACCGGACGGGTGCGCTCGGAACTGCGGGAGCGCAGGTCGGTCACCGAAGCCATCTACCGTGCCGGATTCAACTCCAGCAGCCGGTTCTACGAGCGCTCTTCCGACACGCTGGGCATGACCCCACGAGAATATCGGAGCGGCGGCAACGGCGTCGCGATTCGATACGCCGTCGCCGCCAGCCCGCTTGGACTGGTCCTGGTCGCGGGCACCGCGCGCGGCATCTGCTCGGTGCGTTTCGGTGACGAGCCGGCCGCGCTGCAGCGGGAGTTGCGGCAGGACTTTCCCGGAGCATCGATTGAAAAGGCCGACCGCGCCTTCGAGGGCTGGGTCAACGCGATCGTGCATCACCTCGATCATCCTGCCGGCGTGATGGATCTGCCGGTCGACATCAGAGGCACCGCTTTTCAGCAGCGTGTGTGGCAGGCCCTGCGTGGGATTCCGGCCGGCCAGACCGCGAGCTACGCGGAGATCGCCGCGCGCATCGGGCAGCCCTCGGCCGCGCGGGCGGTGGCTCGCGCCTGCGCGACCAATCCCGTCGCAGTGATCGTCCCGTGCCACCGCGTGGTCAGAACCGACGGCGGTCTCAGCGGTTATCGGTGGGGTGTCGAGCGCAAACGCCGGCTCCTCAAGCGGGAGGGGGCGGTGTGAACCCCGCGTCGAGGATGCTCTCTCCTCGAACGGTGAATGGAGAGAGATTTTCCCGAAACGAAAATTCGCGCCTTGAACCTCCTGAACCGGGTGAAAACATCGAGCATCCAACATCGAACACCGAACGCCGAAGTGAGCGAGGACTCGCGCTGCCATTCGATGTTCGGTGTTGGATGTTCCTCCGGGTTCATGGAAAGTTTCCACGGTTTTGCAACCGCGCATTTGGACCATGAACGGTGGGGCAAGATTCCATCGAGCCCTGATCTCCCAGCCACAGGAATCAGTTAGGGCTCGACGGAGTCTCGCCCCACCTGGTTCATGGAGAGCTTCCACGACCTCACAATCGCGCATTGGGACCATGAACCGCTGCGCCTCACAGAGGCGCGGTCCGGACCGCGGGTCTCCGACCCGCAGCCTACCCGGTTCATGGAAAGCGAACACCTCCCAAAATAGGACGTGAGTTGAGGCCATGAACCGGGCCGCCGGCTGCAGAGTGGGACAGGCTTCCAGCCTGTCAGCCCCGAACAGGCCCACACCCGCCAGGAACAGATAAGAAACGAATGATGCCAACGAAGCAGGCACTCGTGTCAGTCGGAAGTATTGACCGGTTGATTTACGCGGTTCGCGGCCGGCGCGTGATGCTGGACCGTGATTTAGCCATGCTATACGGGGTGGAGACGCGAGTGTTGAACCAGGCCGTGCGTCGCAACCGGGAAAGATTTCCCGCCGATTTCATGCTGGAACTGACCCGTAAAGAGATACTGAGGATATCACAAATTGTGATAATCCTCGGAGGAGCCTTCGTAGCAGCCGACGTGAGGAGGCCCATTCCATTTCGGCTGCAGGGAAGTTGGAGCCTCCTCACGTTAGCTGCTACGGCTCAGGGTCCCGATCATTTGTTCCGGAACAATTCGCTTTGCACCAGTTCGTGGATCAGGCTGCGGACGCCGTAGCGGCCGGACTTGGTGCGTTCCAGAATCTGCTCGATTGGTTCACGGTCGGCGAAGCGGATTGGCGCGCCGGTGGCATAAACCGTCAGTTGCTTGGCGAGGTTGCGGGCGAGTTGTCTTTCGTTCGCGAGCAGGAGTTGTTTCAGCTCGCGGATGTCGCGAAACTTCCGGCCGTCGGGGAGTTCGCCGCCGGCGTCCACGGGCAGCGCGTAGTGGAAGGCGAATTTCTGTCCGCTCTTGGCGATGCCCTGCGCCAGTTCACCCTCGGCCTCCGAACGATAGCGGTCGCGCCAGCCGCCCATCACGTCGAAGTTCTCCAGCGCGAAGCCCGCCGGATCAATTTTCGCGTGGCAGAGGTTGCACGTTTCCAGGGTGCGATGTCTGTCGAGCTGCTGGCGGATGGTGACCGCGCCGCGAATGTCCGGCTCGATGGCAGGAACACCGGGCGGCGGCGGCGGCGGTTTCTGGCCGAGGATGCGCTCCATGATCCACGCGCCGCGCAGCACCGGTGACGTGGTGGTGCCGTTGGCCGTGACTTTGAGCACCGCGGCCTGCGTCATGAGTCCTCCCCGCGGGCTGTCCTTGGGCAACGGCGTCCGGCGCAGGGCCACGCCCTGGACCGGCGGCAGACCATAATGCGCGGCGAGCCGTTCGTTCAGCATCGCGAAGTCCGACGCGACGATGTTGCGCGCGGGCAAATCATCGCGCAGAAGCTCGGCGAAGAACAGCCGGGTCTCTTCCAGCGCGGACTCGGTGAGCAAATCGTCCAGGTAGTAGTCGGAATAGAGATTGGCGTCGGGCGCCGTGGCCACAATCTTCCGAAGGTCGAGCCAGTAATCGAGAAAGGCCTCGACGAATCGGCGCGACTTCGGATCGGCCAGCAGCCGCTCCGTCTGCGCGCGCAACACCTCGGGCTTGTGCAGTTCATTCTTCTCCGCGCAGCGTCGCAGTTCGTCATCCGGCGAGGAGTTCCAGAGGAAGAACGCGAGGCGCGAGGCCAGCGCGTAGTCGTCGAGCCGTCCCGGCTTTTCTTCGAGATAGACGAACTGCGGCGAACACAACACGGCGGTGTAGGCGGCGATCATCGCGTCGGTGAAGTTATTTCCCTGCTTTAACGCGCTTCGCACGACGGGCAGGAAGCGCTTCGACTCCGCCTCGTTCGTCGGATGTCGATAGGCGTGCCGGATAAATTGCGGGAGTAGCCGTTCCGCATCGGCCATCGGCTTTTTGGAAATCACCTCCACACCCGGCGGCGGCTTGAATCGGCGCTGCCCGAACCGGTTTGTGTTGGCGGGATTCTCCTCCGCCTCCGTCAGTTCGCGATTCACCATGGGCAGATGGCCGAAGAGCAACGTGTGACCCGCGGGCGGCCATGAGTCGTAAATCGGGCCTTCCACTTCGAGCCAGCGGAAAACCACGCCGGGTTGACCCTCTTTCTCCGCGAGGGGATTTTGCCACCGGCTCGCGCCTGGCCGCGAACGGAACAGCCGACCTGCGTCAGGCCGAATCATCTCGCCGGCCAGGAGCCAAACATCCAGTTCATGCACGCTGGGCTCCGGGGTCACATCGAAGTCGCCCAGCCTGCGCAGCAGTCGAGGCGGCGTCTCGGCCGTGATGGTCACTGGTTCGTCGCGGCGCCCGCGCGAAATGTCGTCGAGGTTCGGGATGAACCACTTGTTGCTCTCACCCGGTCCGACCCACACGGAATACGCGTTGAAGCGCAGCTTGTAGTGGCCGGCGACCGGGGCCCTGAACTGGTTGAACTTTGGCTCAATCGGCTCGTAGGCGCTGGCCACCACGCCGACCCCTTCCAGCTGGCGCAATTCCGCGTTCGTGCTCGTGATGGGCGCATCCCCTTTGCGCACCTCCGGCTGCCCCGCGAAGCCGAGGACCGGGAAGGTGGCGCGTTCGGGCGCGGTGTTGAACACGGAGAACTTCATCGGCCCGGTATAGCTGCGCTGATCACGGGCGTAGTAGCGCGTGATCTTCGTCGCGGGCCGCTCGGCGCTGGTCGCCATCGTCTGGCGCAGCGCGTAATCCGCCGCGCTGAGATAACGCGCCATCTGCACA
>QHPW01000081.1:2805-13879 GCA_003219675.1 Verrucomicrobiota bacterium | reverse complement strand
TGCAGCAGGTCGCGCAGCGCGTTCTCGTATTCGTAGCGATTGAGCCGGCGCCGCGTGGTGCGACCTTCCTTCGCCATGCGCGTCCGCTCCGCGGACACGAGGGCTGAAGACAACGACTTCGTGAATGCCTCCAATTCCCCAGTCTGCGGGCGCGCCTTCTTCTTCGGCGGCATCTCGCCGTTGCTGACGCGGTCATGTACCAGCACCCATCTGGAAAAGTTCGCCGAGTTCGCCGGGTCGAACTTCAACGACGTCAGGTCCAGCCCACCCTTCCTGGTGTCCGTGTCGTGGCACTCGAGGCAATGTTTTTCAAGGAACTGCCGGCTCTCTCGAGGCAAGTCGCGACCCATCAGCGGTGCGGCGGCAGCGAAAAGCAGAATAGGCCGTACAAATACTTTCATGGCGTTGAAACGTCGCATGCTCCGCAAGGCTTGTGCCATTGAAATCCCGGCTGCGCGCAAAGTCAACGCCCCGGCTGTCGCGAAATTGCAAACCGCACGTGGTTCACGAGCGTACCCGATGGATTTAGCGGAAAATCGGCTTCCTTGCCGGCGCCGGGGCACCCCGGCCCGTATAATTTCTCAGGCATGGGCGCAAGGCCGGCGATGCTCGGGCGCCACCCCTCGCGAGTTCAACGCCTCCTTGATTTCTCGATTGGAAGCTCGGGACGTAAGATATTCGGTTTCTGAGGATTCGGTGGATTGCGAGTGAAGTTCATCGATCCCTCGCCAAAGGGGAGTCGTCGTGGTTCGGGACACTTTTTGTGCAGAATTGAGACGGTGCGGCGGATGCTTAAGGTCCATCGAATTGAAAATGAAAATGAACCTATCCGCCAACAAGACAGAGCCACTGCGCTTGACTCCGCGTTCACGCCGGCCGAGCTGATGACCAATACCTGCCGGCCTCGATTTGAATTTAACCCAGGGATTAGCCGCCATGCACTCAGCCCCGCAAAACCTGCGCCCCTCCCAAATCCATCAAGAAACAAGGACTCACCTGTAGCCGCGCGACGACAAGCTCAGCGGTTCCCATGACGAAAACAACGATACTCGGGCCCACTTAAACTGCGTGCGGCCCGGACAGACAAAGAGACAAAAAGATGAAGAGATACAGACCACCCAGCCTGTTGCAAGCACTGAACATGATTCTTCGCGTGCATCAGGAGTTAGAAGGCATCTGTCGCAACCTCGATGCTGAGGTCGCGAAGGCCAAGGAAGCCAGCAAGACTCTCGATGACGCCATCAATAGCATCAAAGGCTACAATTTGCGGGAACCGAAGCATGAGCGTTTGCGCGAGTCAATGGTGACTATCGCCTCGTCCGCCAACGTTATTCGCAAAACCGTGAGGCGGCAAACGTCGGGTGTTGACTACGTCAAGATGGCCTGCAATCTCATCGGTGCAGAGATAGCGAAGCACCTGCTGAAATAGCTGCTCGGGCTCAGCTTTTTGGCGGGCTTTGGCGGGGCGTGCCCTTGGGGTGCTCGATAATTCCTTTGGTGACGGCGTAACGGGTGAGGCCGGCCACCTCATGAATCTCCAGCTTGTTCATGACCTGCTGCCGGTGTTTCTCCACCGTCTTGATGCTGATGAACAGCACGCCGGCGATTTGCTTGTTGCCATGGCCTTCGGCGATCAACTGGAGCACCTCCATTTCGCGCGGCGTAAGGCGACTGCCGCCTTTCTTGACGGTTTCGCCGCTGACGAAGGCGCGCCGATAATGCTCGAGCAGCGGCTTGGAGATGGCCGCGCTGAAGAAGGCGTTGCCTCTCTTTGCTTCGCGAATAGCCATCACCAGATCGTGCGCGGCGGTTTGTTTGATGAGGTAGCCGGTCGCTCCGGCTTCGGCCAACTGTTGCACATACTCGTCATCGCTGTAGCAGGACAGGATGACCACTTTTGACTTGGGGCTTTCCTTGCTGATTTGCCGGGTGGCCTCCAGTCCGTTCAGCGACGGCATCCCGATGTCCATAACGACCACATCGGGCTGCAGGCGTTTGGCCATTTGCACCGCCTGGCGTCCGTTTTCGGCTTCCCCCACCACGCTCATATCCTCCTCGGCGTCCAGCAGAGCGCGGAGGCCCTGGCGGACCACCGTGTGATCGTCCGCCAATAACACAGTCACCTTTTGCATAATTCAGCTCTCGTTTGTTCTTTGCCGTTGTCCTCGACCATCACCCGAACGCCGCCGTTTGTCCAGCGCGCCATGACTTCAACGGCCGGCGTTGGCAGCTCCCAAAGGCGGGTGAGGCCGTCCGCACGACGGTGGGATTCAGGATATGTCGTGATTCGGCAGAGTGAATCTGTCTCTTCGCGAGCCGTCATTTTCCTGCTTTTCCAGATGGGCATTTGAACTTAAGAGTGTCTCATGCCGAAGAGCTATTGGCTGGTCAAACAGGAACCGGAGGCGTACTCATGGGCCACCTTCGTGACGGAAGGCGGAACGGCCTGGACCGGCGTCCGCAATTATCAGGCGCGCAACAATCTTCGCTCCATGAAGAAGGGCGATCCCGTTTTCTACTACCACAGCGTCAGCGAAAAACAGGTCGTGGGTGTCGCCGTCGTGACCCGGGAGGCTTATCCCGACCCCACGGCGAAGGAGGGTGACTGGTCCTGTGTCGGGATCGTTCCGGTCAAGGCGTTGAAGCGACCCGTGAGTCTCGACGCGATGAAGGCCGACAAAATCCTCAAAGAAATGCCACTCATCCGGCATTCGCGCCTTTCGGTATCGCCCGTGACTGAAGCGCAATCCCGGCGTCTGCTTGAACTGAGCGAAACCAGGTTGTGAATCATCCTCCATCTCCACGTCGAACGACCGAATCGAATACGAGGAATGAAACAATTTCAAGCGATCATCTTCGACATGGACGGCGTGGTGGTGGACAGCGAGCCGCTGCACGAGCGCGCCTTCCGCGAAGTGCTTGCGGAGATCGGTTACGGCCGCAGCCACGGGATTGATTTCCCAGCGTACTACGGCAAATCCGACCTGATCGTGTGGCGCGACTTCATCGCGCGGCACAGGCCGCCGCAGTCGCTGGACGAATTGCTCGACCGAAAGGAGAAGAAATTTGCCGGACTTCTTCAGCGTGAAGAACCGATCTTCAACGGTTTGTTGGAATTGCTGGAGAAACTGTCGCTGCGCTGTTCGTTGGCGTTGGCTTCCGGCTCGCGGCACCCGACCATCGACGCTGTTCTGGCAATGCGCGGTCTGCGTCGATTGTTCCGCGCGGTCGTCAGTTCCGAAGACGTGGGTCACGGTAAACCGGCGCCGGACGTATTCCTGCGCGCGGCGGAACTGCTTGCCGTCGCGCCGAACGATTGCTGCGTGATTGAAGATTCAGAGGCCGGTGTGGAAGCGGGGCTGGCGGCTGGCATGACCGTCATCGCCATCACCAATTCGCTTCCCCCGGAGAAATTGTCCCGGGCCTCGAAGGTGGTCGGAACCTATGGAGAGATTGAATCGCTGCTGCTGCCGCAAGGTTAAGCTCCATCCGGGCCTCTCGCGCAGTCGAGAGCTGAGACCCGTGCCTGCCGTGCGCCGGGCCTAGGTCAGCTTCCGATGATCTACAGGCCCGAGCGGTTTGTCTCTTGGCGCTTCAATCAGTAATCGTTTCAGGTCGGCAACGAATCGATCCACATCCTCCTCCCGGGTGTCCCAGGCGCACATCAAACGACAGCCACCCTGGCCGATGAAGGTGTAAAACTTCCAGCCGGCCTGGCGCAGCGCGACGATGAGGTGAGGCGGCAGGTCGGCGAACACGGCATTCGCCTGCGTCGCAAAGAGGATCTTTACTTCGGGAATTGCCTCCAACTGGTCATGCAACCGCCGCGCCATGGCATTCGCGCGAGCCGCGTTGCGCAGCCAGGCGCCGTCCTGCAACATGCCGACCCACGGCGCGGAGAGAAAGCGCATCTTCGAGCAAAGCTGACCGGCCTGTTTGCAGCGGTAATCGAATTCACCCGCCAGGTCGCGATTGAAGAAAACCACGGCGTCGCCGACGTGCGTGCCGTTCTTGGTCCCGCCGAAAGAGAGGACATCCACACCGGCCTGCCAGGTGATTTCCTTGGGCTTGACGCCGAGCGATGCCACCGCGTTGGCGAAGCGCGCGCCGTCCATGTGCAATTTCAGGCCGAGCGATTTCGTCTTCGCCCAGACGGCTTTGACTTCCTCGACGGAATACGTTGTGCCGACTTCGGTGGCTTGTGTGATGCTCACCGCGCGCGGTTTGGGGTAATGGATGTCGGAACGCTTCTTGACCATGCGCTCGATGCCGGCGGGATCCACCTTTCCGTTCGCCCCGGGCACTTGCAGGACTTTGGTGCCATGGGAAAAAAACTCCGGCGCGCCGCATTCGTCGGTCTCGACGTGCGCGATTTCGTGGCAAAGGATGCTGTGATAGGAGTGGCAAAGCGAGGCCAGGGCGAGCGAATTGGCCGCCGTGCCGTTGAAGGCGAAGAAAACATCGCAGTTGGTTTCGAACACCTCACGAATGAGGTCGGCCGCGCGCGCCGTCCAGGGGTCGTCGCCATAACTGACGGCGTGGCCCTGGTTGGCCTCGGCGAGCGCCGCCCAGGCTTCGGGACAGATGCCGGCGTAATTGTCGCTGGCGAAATGGCGGCGGATTTCAATTGCGTTTTTCATGAGCGATCCAATGAATGGCGGGAATGCTGGCGAAGACTGTCCACGGTGGCCAGCAATTAAACCCGGCCCGCCTTTCTTCAGCCCGCAAATCAACGGCCGAACAAACGGTCGAACCCGCGCCATTTGTTCGGATTAAGCCAGGGGTCCCAGAACGGTTTCTTGCCGCGCCGATCCGCCTCCAGATCGTATTGGATTAAAATGCCGACACTATGTGCGCCGCGATCGCCGTCGCGAATCGCGTCGATGCCGTAGGCGTAACCGACCACGAGGTGCCAGGCTTCGGACTTCGAACGAAACACGACACCTGCGCCGACGCCGGAGTTCCACCGGCCCGGCTGCTCAAGCGCGGGCAGATAATCCACGGCTGCCGTGGCAGCGGAAATCATCAACCCCCATTGCTTCGAGCGGTCCAGGGGCAGGGAGTATTGGCCGCTCACCAGCACGAAACGGTCGGCGCTCAGTTCCTGAAAATAGTAACCGGGCAGTGTGAGCGGGAACTCCGACACCAGCGGCAGCGCGCCGCCCAGCCGGTAGGCGCTGAACCGGTCTGCGTTGAGGCTCGTTCCCGCGGTCAGGCTCACTGAGAAATTGTGCTTCAACTCCGGCAGCGTATAAGTGAGCAGCGCGCGTCCCCAAAACAGGTGCGAATGGTCCTTCAACTCGCGGTCACCGTTGAATCCGTAAGATTCAGAAACCGCGCGTAACTGGCCTTCGTACCACGCCGAAAGTTCCATGGCAAGCGACGGCAGCATGAGCGGCTCGCGGCCGCCCCAACGCAACCCGGTCCGCAGATGCAACGTCGCGTGGTCCGACGGCGGGGTGAAAGCGGGGGCGGTGTCGTCGTCGCGCTGGTAGGCGGTGTAATGGACCGAGCCGCGCAGAATCGCCGTGAGCGGGATCTTATGATCGGGATTGAACCGATGATAAATGCTGACGCCGGCATCGCCGCCATCGCCGGTAAAACTCTCGTCGCGCAAAAGTTTTCCGAGCCGGATTTCCGAGTAACTGTCCGCAAAACCGCCGCCCGCCAGCCCGACGGCCAGGTCGGTATTCGGGCCCAGGGCATGGCGAATGCCCAGCTCGGAATCGACATAGACCGGCGCGATCGCCAGCCGCAGTGTCAGGTTGGTCTGGAGAAAGCCCGGCTCATTGAAATAGTAGAACGCGTAACCGGAGAGCGGCCCGCGGCCCTGCAACNAGAGCCGGCGCTTTTCCGGATCAATCTGCGCGTGAGTTGTCGCCGACGCGCCCAGACAGACCAGAAACACCAGCCAACTCCATTGCGGTCGCCAATCCACAGGCGTTTTCGTAACGCAATCCATTCCCATGCGGCAAGCCGATTTGTCCGTCTCAATTACGCTTTTCTGCGAATTTCGCCAATTCCCGCTAATTTTTATTCGCGTCGATGCGCGGATTGAAACCTCGCGGTCAAGGTTGAGGTCGGGCCCTGGCTCGGCTATGCTCCGCTCACATGAAAGCGAGAAAACTGCTGCACACACGCTACCGTGTGAATGACCTGGACCAGACCGTGAAATTCTACAAGGACGTGCTCGGCCTGGAGGAAGTGCGCCGGCACAAATCCCCGCGCGGCTCGGAACTGGTCTTTCTCAAGGCGCCGGAGAGCGAGGAACAGATCGAACTGTGCAGCTTCCCTTCGAGCGGCCCGGTGCAGGTGCAGCCGGACCTGACCCACCTGGCTTTTGAGGTGGACAACCTCGAAGCATTCGGCAAACACCTCGCCAAGCTCGGTTTGAAATATTCCGACGGCCGCACCACGACCTCCACCGGCACCGTTTTCGCCTTCATCGACGCGCCCGAAGGGTATGAAATTGAGTTGATTCAACGGGGCAAGGGGCCGGGCAAAGGTACCCGTTACTAAACGAAAACTTTTATGGAATTTCAACAAAATGGTTACAGGGGCCATGAAAATGGCGCAGGTCTAAAAACCATCAGGCAAAGCAAGGCGAACATCGCTCGATTTAATACCGTTCGGGCTACCCACGTGATATGACGATACAAGCCAAAAGTTGGCGGAGGCTGTGCATGGCGCTCTGTGTCATTGCTATCCCACTTGCAGTTATTTCCTTTTCCGACTTGGAGTCAGGATACTCCGTTGCATTTCCTTTCCTGGTGGGGTTCGGCTGCACAGGAGCCTTGGTTGCCATCCTCGAACGCGCGGGGATTATCCAGTTTAGTTTCACCGAAGATGACAAGCGACGGTTTCACTACAGGATGGCGAAGTTCGTAGCCGAGATGGAGATGCGTCACGGGCGACGATTCTCGCCTCGTTATTACCTGACTTATGGTCTTGAGCGCGGGAAAAAGGAGCCAGGTGACCTGCCACCAACCTGACTGCGTCAACCCAAATCTCCCGTCGCCATTGACAGCCAACGCTTCCCGGCAAGATACTGTCGAGCGTGACGCGGATTTATGATCTGGTGATGACGCACAAGCTGGACGCGGACGATTTGTTCATCCATCGCGTGCAGCAGCGTTGCGCTGAACTCGGATTGAACTTTTTCCTCGTCGAACCGCTCTGGGTCGAGCCGTTCTGCGACCAGTTCGCCAAGGGCAAAATCTGGGCGCGCGCGCTGCTCAACATGCACAGCGAGCATCATCTGCCCGATGACATTTACCATCGGCTGATCTGGCTCGCGCACGAGCGCAAGACGCAGATCATCGATCCTCCGGACGTGGCCATCGGGACTTTTGACAAGGCACGCCTGCACGCGCGGCTCGCGGCTGCCGGCTTCAAAGTCCCGTTCACGGTGATCGTGCCGCGCGAGCAAATCAACAGCCTCGTGCTGTCGGAAGCGGACCGAGCCGCATTGGGGGCGCCGTTCGTCATAAAACCGGGCATGGGTTACGGCCGGCGCGGCGTCATCCTGGACGCCACCAGCGAAAAGGACCTCGCGCGTTCGGCGGCGGCGTGGCCGGACCGGCATTATCTTCTCCAGCGCCGGATTGTTCCGCTTATGTCGAACGGCGAACCGGTTTACTTCCGCGCCTTCCACGTGTTCGGTTCGGTCTGGTGTTGCTGGTGGAATTGTTTCACCGACCGTTACCGGCTGCCGACCCTGGTGGAAGAGGAGCAACTGGCTCTCACGCCGCTGCGCGACATCGTTGGCCGTGTCGCGGAGCTGACCGGGATGAAGTTCTTTTCGAGCGAAATCGCGCTGACCGACCCGGGCGAGTTTGTGCTGATTGATTACGTCAACGACCAGTGCCACATGTTGAGCCAAAGCTCGAACCCGCAGATGGGCGTGCCGGACGGACTGGTCTCCGCCATCGCGCGCCGGCTGGTGGACGGCGTGGGTCAGTTGATCGGGCGTTGAATCGGAGCCCAAAAAACGGCGCAGAAGGCGCAAATTGGTTTTCTTGATGTCTCAAGCGGATGCGCTGATCGGCAGCACGCGTCGTTGAATTCTGTTTTGTGACCTTTGCGCTTTTTCGCGGCCATTATCATGCTTTTTCGCGCGCGCCAATTTGAGTTTGCGTTCCCTCGTCCGACCATGGTCATGGGGGTAGTCAACGTGACCCCAGACTCGTTTTCAGATGGCGGGCAATTCCTGGATCCGGCGGCGGCGGTCGCGCATGGACTGGAACTCGTCGTGCAGGGGGCTGAAATCCTTGACGTGGGCGGCGAATCAACCCGGCCCGGCGCACAACCGGTCAGCGAATCCGAAGAACTGCGTCGCGTCCTGCCGGTGATTGAACGGCTGGCCGCGCAGGTCGAAATACCGGTTTCGATCGACACGCAAAAGCCGGCGGTAGCGCGAGCGGCGTTGCAAGCCGGCGCCAGCATTGTCAACGACATCGCCGCAAATCGCGCCGACGACGAGATGTGGCGCGCGGTTGCCAAGGCGGAGGCCGGCTATATTTGCGTGCACATGCAGGGGACGCCGCAGACGATGCAATTGAATCCGGTTTACAAGGATGTCGTCCGCGAAGTGCGCGATTTTTTTGCCGACCGGCTGGAGCGCTTGAAACGCGCGGGGATGAATGCTGTCCAAGTGGTATTGGATCCGGGGATCGGGTTTGGCAAGACGTTGGAACACAATTTGCAGTTGCTCGGAGGGCTGGAGCGCTTTACAAATTTGAATCGCCCAGTGCTCCTTGGAGTTTCGCGCAAGTCGTTCATCGGGAAGTTGCTGGGACCCGGGGTGAGCGAGCGTCTTCCGGCGGCGCTGGCCTGCGCGTGCCTGGCAGCCGAGGCGGGGGTGCGGATGATCCGCACCCACGATGTCGCCGAAACCTTGCAAGCGTTGAGAATGAGCGAAGCTGTTCTAGCCCGAAGAAAATGACGGTTCTGGAAATCCTGCAAAACATCTGGCGGCCCGCGCCGGCGCTGGAAATCACCATCCTCGCGGTGGGGATCTACTACGCCCTGATGTTTGTGCGTGGCACGCGCGGCTGGCCGGTGGTGCTGGGTTTTCTGTCTCTGTTGCTGGTGCTGACGGTGGTCACCACCGCGCTCGAATTGCGGGTGCTGCTCTGGTTGCTCGCAAAATTCCTGACCGGACTCGCCATTGCCGTTCTGGTGATCTTCCAGCCGGAACTGCGGCGCATGCTGGCGGAAGTGGGGAACCTGCCGTTGTTCGCTTCGGCGCGAGATACGCGCGAGAACATCGAGGTCATCATCCAAACGGCGGAACGATTGTCCGAAGTGAAAATCGGCGCGTTGATCGCCCTCGAACAGACGATTCAACTCGACGATGCCGTCGAGTCCGGCGTGGTCGTCGACTGCGAAGCGACCCCGGAAATGCTGGAAACGATCTTCTTCCCCAACAACGCGATTCACGACGGAGGGGTCATCATCCGCGGCGACCGCATCGCCAAGGCGGCCTGCATCTTTCCCTTGACGCGGCGGCAGGGCCTGAATCCCTCGCTGGGCACGCGGCATCGGGCGGCGATTGGATTGACCGAGGAGACCGATGCGGTCGTGGTGGCGGTGTCGGAGGAAAACGGGGCGATTTCCTACGCCTGCAAAGGACAGTTGACCCGCGGTGTCAGCCTGGAGGTATTGCGCGCATTTCTCACCTCGGTGTTGGTGCGCACGCCCAGGCCGCACAGGCTGTCCGATTGGTTTCGTTGGACCAGTTTCGCGCGATCAAACGAAACCCCCAAATCCGCCGTGCAGCCCGCGCCCAAACCTCAGGCAAAGTGACCATGTCGTTGCGTGATCGCATCCTCAACCACTTCGGCTGGAAACTGGCGTCGGCAGTCGTCGCCACATTGATCTGGATCACGATCGACTACAACATTCAAAACAGTTTTAAACTGCCGGAAATGCATGCTTCCAGTTCGGTCACTCGCCGTCTGTCCGTCCTGGTCATTCGGCCTCCATCAGACATGCGGGGCCTGCTGATCACTCCCGGCGAAGTGGACGTGACCGTGCGAGGCGAATCCTGGGTCTTGAACAGTTTGAATGTGTCGGACGTGCAGGTGTTCGTTAATCTCACCGAAGTGAACGACGCCAAAACCTTTCGGAAAAGGGTGGTGGTCAACACCCCGCCGAATGTCGCGGTGGTGAAGGTCGAACCCGAAGAAGTCATTGTGGAACGGGTTTCACCGGCAGAATCCACGAATACTCACAGGAATCAGAACTGAATCATGAGCCAAACCAAAAAAATCTTCGGCACCGACGGCGTGCGAGGAACCGCCAATATCGAGCCGGTCACCGCCGAGACCGCGCTCAAGCTGGGTCGCGCCGCCGGTCACGTCTTCAAAAACATCACGCCGCTATCCCGGGGCCGGGGGCGGCACAAGATCGTCATCGGCAAGGACACGCGACTTTCCGGTTACCTGCTCGAAAACGCCATCTCCTCGGGCATTCTCTCGATGGGAGTCGATGTGTTGTTCATCGGACCGCTGCCCACCCCCGGCGTCGCCTATGTCACGCGCAGCCTGCGCGCCGACGCCGGCATCGTCATCACCGCGTCGCACAATCCGTATGACGACAACGGCATTAAATTTTTTCGTCCGGACGGCTACAAACTCGACGACAACATCGAGGGGCAGATCGAACAACTGGTTTTCAGCGGCGATATCGAGAGCATCCGCCCGACCGCCGACGCCATTGGCAAGGCGGTGCGCATCGACGACGCGCTTGGCCGCTACATTGAATACGCCAAGAGTTCCTTCCCGCGCGGCATGACGCTCGAAGGCATGCGCATCGTGGTCGATTGCGCCCACGGCGCGGCCTATAAATCCACACCCTGCGTCCTGCGCGAGCTTGGCGCCGAGATTTTCGTGTACGGCAATCAACCCGACGGCATGAACATCAACAAGGAATGCGGCTCAATGTACCCGCAGCAGATGTGCCAGAAGGTCTGGGAACACCGCGCGCACCTGGGCATCTCCCATGACGGCGATGCCGACCGCGTGTTGTTCTGTGACGAGACCGGCAAGTTGATTGACGGCGACGATGTGAT
>QHPW01000081.1:0-2514 GCA_003219675.1 Verrucomicrobiota bacterium | reverse complement strand
TGGGCGCGTTACCCGCAACTGATCACCAATATCCGCGTGCGGGAAAAAGTGCCGTTCGACCAGCTCGACGGCGTGCTGCAACTGGTTTCGCAGGCGGAAGCCGACGTGAAACCGTCGGGCGGTCGGGTTCTGCTGCGTTATTCCGGCACCGAACCCAAGGCGCGCTTGCTCATCGAAGGGCGTGACGCAACCGTTTTGGACAAATGGACGCAGAAGATTGCCGAGGCGATCAAGCGGCAGGTGGGAGGTTGACTGGCGTACTAAGTGGTCTATTTCATAAATACGCACACGTGTGCGTATTTATGAAATAGACCACTAAGGCACCGCCAGAATCTCCGGCCGCAACCGCCCGACGAAGTGATTTGGCAACCGTTCGTCGATCGAACCCTCCACCGGCTTTTCAACGCCCACGTGCCCATCGCAAGAAACGACGCTCGCCTTGCGTGAGTGGCGAAAGTGCGCGGTCGCCTCGTTCGCGCTCACGTAATAGAACTCTTCGAGCATCGGATGGTCCGGTGACGCAGGCGCCTGAAAGGTGTTCACCTGCGCGGCGTCGGCAAAGACCGTGGTCTCGACGGGCCGGAGGACTGTGTTCATGTTGACCGGCGGCTGATCGAGCGGCGCGGACAGAGCGATATTGGCGCCCGTGGCTTTGAGCTTGAACTGCAGCAACGCGTAGTCCAGCGCCGGACAAATTTCCACGCCACGCCCGCTCAAGTAGGGAAAGAGCGCGCCCAGGCTTGCATCGAACGCGCGAGTTCCTTCACTGCCGCGTGCCAGCCAGCCGAACCAGAAAATGTCGCCGCCATTCGTGGCGACACCGCGATAACGAAAGGCGTGGCCGCCGTTCTCGTCCCAATACATCTGCGCCGCCAAACCGGCCTGCCGCAGATTACTGAAGCATTTGATCCGTTGCGCCGATGCCTTGCTCTTGTTCATCGCGGGCAACAGCAGCGCCGCCAGCACCGCGATGATCGCGAGCACCACGAGCAGTTCGATGAGCGTGAGGGCAATCACCGGGCCAATCCCGAAACCCGAATGACGAACGACCAAAGAACGCCGAAACCCGAATGACAAAACGGGCGATTGCGCGCCGCAGTTCCCTCGAAGCTCCGGCCTTCGACATCCTTTCGTCATTCGAGTTTCGTTCTTCGTCATTGGACCTTCATCGCTTGTTCGCCCGAACGCGATAAAAGGCCCTCGCGCCGGCCGCGTTCGTATCCGACAGAGTGAGTGTGCGACGGATGAAACCGGGCTCCACAACCGAAAATCCCCCGTCTGTTCAAGAGTGTAAAGCCAGCTCGTGCGGCTGTGGAACTCGACCTGCCACGCGCCGTTCGTCAAGCCGCCCGTCAAATTGAGAATCGGAGGTTCGGGCACGGTGAGGACGACGTTGTCCACCACGCCGTGCGCGAGGATCGATCCCGCAAACCCCGGGTCCTGCCCGGCGTCGCTATAGCTGCTGATGGCAAAATGGTCCGCGCGGAAGTCCGTGAAGTTGGTGCCCGGAACAACGTCCGCAACCGGTCCAAATGCCGTCCCGTTTCGAGCCATGACGGTCACCAGGGTCTGGTTTGACGCGGTGTAGCTCATGGCGACGTGAAACCAATCATTGGTGGTCAGTTCCAGCGGCGAGTTGAAGCTCGTGGCGAATTGGACGTTGCTGGAAATCATCGTCGGGGAAACCGTCGCCCCAAAACCCGAGTCCGGGAAGTAATCAAATTCGGCCAGATCCGGCGAATCGGTTCCTGTGCCGCGGAGAAAGTTCGTCGCCGTGGCTTCAGCCAGGTTGATGAATCCGAGCGCCAGTTGAAAAGTGAAAGGTTTGCCGGGGTTCGTCCCGATGGCGATATCGCGCAGTCGAAGGTCAAAGGCGAAACTGAAATCGTCGCCGCGCGACAGGATCGTGTTCAGCGGTCGCGCAAAATAACTGTTGGCGCGCGACGAATCCCAGGTGACTTCCAGAACCTGGTCCGGGCCATTCCAATGGAAAAGCGAACTGTCGCCATAGGCCCGCCACGATCCGGCGTCCGGATTGGAAGCAAAGTCCTCCTGAAACAGGACCGCGCCGCTGACACAGCGGTCGCAGTGGTACAACACCGCAAAGGCCAGGATAAACAAACAACATCTTCGCATAACTGATCTATCAATGTCTCCGCGCAACCGCGGAGTGGGTTCACGATTGAGAGACCAGGGCGGGATGGAAAGTGATTCGTTGAATCGTTAAATCGTTAAAATCGCGAAAACCGCGCGTGAGTATCCGATTTCAACGGTTCAAACAAAAAACCTTCAGACCCCGGCAAAACGGAGAATGAAGGCATTCCGCGAATTTTCCCGAAAACGGTTCGGGAAACTGGCCTCATCCTTCTCTTTGACGGAGAAGTTGATCGAACAAAGTGGGAGGGTTCAAGCCCGCAAAGCGACCGGCAAGATACCTGTGCCACTCTTTCGACGGCGACGAGCACAGCCAAACCGGTATCCTGACTTGGGGCTTTCAACCTCGCTCCCGCCTTC
>QHPW01000346.1 GCA_003219675.1 Verrucomicrobiota bacterium | reverse complement strand
CTGATCTGCTTAAGGTGGGTGCGCCGCTGCCGCGGCGCAGCGGCGGTGCCGCAGCACCGCCGCCACCAAATCAGGATACTACCGGGGGACTGTCCTGATTCAAATTGTAGCGGCGGCCATCGACCGCCATTACAGCAAATCATGACACTGCCTGTGTCCGCGGCCTGGGTCGGATTCTGCGGGGGCCGCGGTTGCCCGGGCGCGCGGCGGCGCGGCAGCACGGCCTCGAAACCAGAACACTGCCGTGGCCGCCGTTGCGCGGCAAATTCATTGTTCCATCCCAGGTTCACCCGTGGCTAAATCATTGCGCCATGCACAACCCGCTTATTGTCGCGCTCGACGTGCCGACTTTGGAGGCGGCGCTGAAACTGGTTGAAGAACTCGCGCCCGTCGTCGGTGCGTTCAAGGTGGGCAAGGAACTGTTCGTCAGCGCCGGGCCGGAAGGAGTGCGGCGCATCCAATCCAGTGGCGCGTCGGTTTTCCTTGACTTGAAATTTCACGACATCCCAAACACGGTCGCAAGGGCGGTCGAGGCTGCGTCGCAGCTGGATGTGCAAATGCTCACCGTCCACGCCAGCGGCGGCGGCGAAATGCTGCGCGCCGCCGAGCAGGCCGCTCAGGAATGCGGCCGCAAACTCGGGCGCCGGCCGCCGCTGGTGCTTGGCGTCACCGTGCTGACCAACCTCGACAACGCCGGACTGAGCGAAATCGGCGTGGAACCGGATGTGGGGCGGCAAGTCGAACGGCTGGCCTCACTCGCGGTGAAGTGCGGCCTGCGCGGGCTGGTTTGCTCGCCGCTGGAAATTGCGCTGTTGCGACAAATCATTCCTTCGGATACGCAGCTTGTCACGCCGGGCATTCGCGGGCCCGAGGCGAAGAAGGACGACCAAAAGCGAACTCTGTCGCCGAAGGAAGCCATTGATGCCGGCGCGAATTGGCTGGTGATTGGCAGGCCGATCTGGGCGGCGGAACACCCGCGCGCCGCCGCGGGAAAAATCCTGGCGTCGCTCAACGAACCTTGATTTACCAGACCGCAACCGAATCAGCCGCGAAGATTGCTTCCAGCAATCTCGTGTAGTCCGGTTCCGCCACCGTCAGGTCCATGATCGTCACCTGCGTGTCCGGCTGCTTCTGCTGAGTCGCGATCATTCCGGCCGTCAACACGTCGTTCGGTTTAGTGACGATGTGGAGGACCTCGCGCATGTCAAAAGCGGATGAGGTAATCGGTCTCCGACACCAGTGTTGCCAGTTCCTCGTCGTTGATTTCGCGATAGGGAACGGCTGCTTGCCCTATGACACGCAACAACGGGGCGTTGCGTTGCGCGCAGATCCTCCCCCCGGACTCCGTCACCAGCGGCAGGTAACGGCTGAAATTGTCGCCGTCTGTGAGTTCCTCCGGGAACTCGCTCAGCGCAAGGACGGCGGGCTCGCGCAGGCAGACTGTGACGGTCAGCTTCCTCCAGGCGGCCAGGCCTGCCGCGATGCGGACGGCTTCGGCCGGCCGCGGGCTGGTTCGCGGATCGGTTGTAATGAGGAAGAGCACGCCGGGGTTCATCACCTATGAATGATGTGTCGCCGCGCGCCGATCAATTGAAACTCACGAAGCGATCCGTGCCCGCGATCAGATCGTTCACGATGATCAGGCCGCCGAAGGCGGCATGTTCGCCCATCGGGAGGTTGCGGCGCCGCGCGCTGTACGCGCAGGCGAACAGTTTGAGACCGGCCATTTTAAGCCTTTGCAAGCGCGGGTCACTGACTCCCTTCACCGCCTCGTCGATGCAGTAGAGGTAAACACCCACGCCCTCCGCGAGGGCCGTTTCCGCGAGCCGAACGCCGTGATTGAAGTTGGTGTGGTCGGGTGGAACGGAAATCAGCAGCCCAAGTTTCTTCCCGCGCAACGGCATGCCGCAGGGTAGGCAAGACGAAAGCCGGTGTCAAACCGCAGCGTGATCGGGTAGTGTCCCTCATTTGGTGGCGGCGGTGCTGCGGCACCGCGGTGCGCCGCGGCAGCGGCGCACCCACGTCAAGCAAATTAGAACACGGCCCGCGATCGGGCTATTCTGAGAGGACGGCCTGCACCATGTCGATCAGCGTCTTTGGACTGAACGGTTTTCGCAAAAAGCGATCGGGTCTGGCGGGGTAGAACGCGACCGTGTCCTCCTGCACGTTGCCGCTGTAAAGGATGGTCTTCAAGGCGGGGTGGGCCTTTTTGCAGTGCTGAATCAGTTCCCGTCCAGTCATTTGAGGCATTTGAAAATCAGTCAACAGCAGCGTCGGTTTCGGATTCGCCTCATTGAAGGCTTTGAACGCGGCATAGGGGTCGTTGAAGAAAACGGTTTCATAACCGCCCATTCTCAGGATGGCCTGGACTACGTCGCCGACCATCGGTTCGTCATCCACGACATAGACTTGCGCGGTTGTTGCCGCGGGCGCAGGAGCACCTTCTGTTTTTGCCTGGCTCATCCCGTCGAACTGAATTCTCATCTTTAAGCCAAAAAGCGTCAACTCATTCCTCAAGGCGCTTTATGGGGGCGCAGTTCCGGCCAATTTCCCGTTGCGCGCCGGTTTTGCTTCGACGTAAGCTTTGCCTGTTAAATTCGCTCCATTTCTGCGCCTGAAAGGCATTATGAAAACGGAAAAAAAGACCGCTTCCCGAAAGAGAGCTTCTCCCAGCGCCACCGAAACACCGGCCAAAGGCAAAGCTGTTCGTCCTCGTGTTCGTCGCGTGGCGCAGACGAGGACCAGGAGAACCAGCGAACCCATCGCTGAACTGAATTCCAAAGTGACCCAAAAACTCCCGAAGCGAAGCCCGACCTCCGCCCGGTCTGCGACCCGGAAACCGCCGCTCAAGGTGCCGCCGATCCTGCTCGAAGGCGACGAACCGCCGGCCCCCGTGATGAGCGGACCCGGAACCGGGTGAACTGCCGGAAGCCTACGGCACGAAAAAATTGCTGCTGTCCGCCCGCGACCCGCACTGGCTCTACGTTCATTGGGACTTCACGCGCGAACAACTGCGTGATTATAGCCGGCGCTCCGCGGAGGGTCACCTGGTGCTGCGCATCTATATCGAAACTGCCGTGGGCGAACCATTCGCGGAAGTGCACGTTCATCCCGAATCGCGCAATTGGTTTGTTCACGTTGGGCGCGGCGGGACCCGATTTGTGGCCGAACTCGGTTACTATGCAAAAGCCGGCGGCCGCTGGACCGGCATTTCCGTCTCCGCGGCCACGTTCACTCCGCCTGATGCCCTTTCCTCCGACACCTCGGTTCACTTCGCGACCATTCCCATCGAAGTTCCGTTCGACCAATTGCTCGCGGTCGTCAAGGCGGCTGTCGCCGAAAACGTGCCGCTGGCCGAGGCCATCCAGCAACTGCGCGCTCAGGGTTACGCAGGGCTGCCCAACCTCGCTCAAATCGCCACAGCGCGTTGGACGCCGGAACAGGAGCGCGCCCTGGCGGATCTGGTTTCCATGGACCAGGTGCGCCGGGTCTGGATCGGGTCGCTGGAAATTACCGAATTGATCCGCCGCAAACTCGTCCAGGGAATTTCATCCGGCGCCGCGGCGCAGTTCTCGCTGTCTGCCGGCGCCGTTGCGAGCGTCTCCAGTCCGTTTGGAGGCGCCGAGCGCAGGAAAGGATTCTGGTTCAACGTCAACGCCGAACTCATCATCTACGGCGCGACCGATCCGCAGGCGAAGGTCACGATTGGCGGGCGCGAGATCAAACTTCGTCCGGACGGTTCCTTCAGCTTCCGCTTCGCGTTGCCCGACGGCCAACACGAACTGCCGGTCGCCGCCATTTCCGCCGACCAGACCGACGGTCGCGCGGCGGAACTGAAATTCAGCCGGTGCACTGAATACCGCGGCGAAGTCGGAGCGCATCCGCAAGACCCGCTACTCAAGCCGCCGCGAGTCGAAGCTGTGGATTAGGCGCCATTGATTATCACCGCGGTTTGAATGCGTGCTTCATGATTCGCGGAGAGGGAGAATCCTCCGCCGTCTTCGGGCCATGCCCGCGACGGAGTTTGCCAAGCCAGTGTGCGCAAAACACGCGCCTCGCGGCAGCGGTCCCCTCCCCATCAACCTCGTAGCAGCCGACGTGAGGAGGCTCATTTTCAACAGCCTTCTCTGCGCGAAATCTTTCGGGGAAATCTCTCACCGAGGGATAGGGGTCAGGGTGGCGAGGGGAAACGATGGTTCTGAAAAAATTTTATGGCCGGCTACCTCGCCCTCGTCCTGCACGCGCACCTGCCGTTTGTCCGGCATCCGGAGCACGAAAGGTTTCTGGAGGAGAACTGGCTGTTCGAGGCGGTCACCGAGAGTTACATCCCGCTGCTCCAGGTCATGGAGGGTTGGCTTCGCGACCGCATGGAGACGCGGCTCACGCTCACGCTCACACCCACACTCTGCTCAATGTTGCGCGACCCGCTGTTGCAGGATCGTTACATGCGCCACCTGAACGGGCTCATCGAACTGGCGGAGAAGGAAACCCACCGCACCCAATGGGAGGCCGCCTTTCGCCCGCTCGCCGAGATGTATCACCGGCGGTTCCTCGGCATCCGCGACGCTTATGTCGCTCACAATCGCGACCTGGTCGGCGCATTCCGGAAGTTCCAGGATTCGGGCAGATTGGAAATCATTACCTGCGCCGCCACGCACTCGCTGCTCCCATTGTTGGCGAATCATCCACCGTCCGCCCGCGCCCAAATCCTGGTCGCTCGTGACCATTATCAGAGTTGCTTTGGCCGCGCTCCGCGGGGCATTTGGCTGCCCGAATGCGCCTATGCCGACGGGGTGGAAAGCGTGCTGCAGGAGGCGAACATCCGCTGGTTCATCACGGATACTCACGGCGTCCTGCACGCGCGTCCGCGTCCGCGCTACGGCGTTTTTGCGCCGGTTTTTACACCCAACGGCATCGCCGCGTTTGGCCGCGACCTCGATTCCGCCAAACAAGTCTGGAGCCGCCACGAAGGTTATCCAGGCGACGACCGCTATCGCGATTTCTACCGCGATATCGGCTTCGACCTCGACTTCGATTACGTGCGGCCTTACCTGCCATCGCCGGAAGTGCGCGGCTTCACCGGCATCAAATATCACCGCATCACCGGCGGCACGGGAGCGAAGGCGGTTTATGATCGAAACACGGCGCTTCAAGCCGCCGCCGACCATGCCGCCCATTTCCTGGGCGCGCGCATCGAACAAATCCAACGCCTCGCCGCCATCCTCGATCGTCCGCCGCTGATCCTTTCGCCTTACGACGCCGAGCTGTTCGGGCACTGGTGGTATGAGGGGCCGGAATGGCTCGATTACTTCGTTCGCAAGGCCTATTACGATCAGAGCCTGTTCAAGTTGATCACGCCTGAAGAGTATCTGCGCAAACATCCGACGCAGCAGGTCGCCACGCCCAGCGCATCGAGTTGGGGCGAGGAAGGGTATTGGCGCGTCTGGCTCAACGAGACGAACGAGTGGATTTATCCGCACTTGGACGCCGCCCAGGAACGCATGAGCCGGCTCGCGCGACAATTTCCCAACGCCGGCGGCGCGACGGAGCGCGCCCTCAAACAGGCGGCCCGCGAACTCCTGCTCGCCCAGGCCAGCGACTGGCCATTCATCCTCCGCACCGGGACCAGCCCCGACTACGCGCGCAAACGAGTGAAAGACCACCTGCTTCGATTCATCGCGCTGCACGAACAGCTCACCACGACCCGCATCGACGAAAAGTGGCTCGGTCGGGTCGAGTGGCTGGACAATATTTTTCCCGAGGTGAATTACCGGTATTGGGCTTGAGCCGCAGCGGTTCGCCTCAACGCAGGGCAGACCCGAAGCTACACATTCGGGATGTTTCGCAGCTCGTGAGTTCGGCCGGCGCCAGCGTGTGCCGTCAAACGCACAGTCTTGTTCAGCGCTGTGCCGTCAGACGCACAGTTTTCCTGCCCCGGCGCGGCGCTTTACGGTGCGACCGAACCACAACCAGGTCAGAAGAACCAAAACGTATGAAAACGACTTCCGTTCATTCCGCCTTTGACAACCATTGCTTCACGCTTCTTAAGACCTCTTCCCAGTCGTTCCAGACAGTTCGCTTCGCGCTGCTGTGTTGTTTGTTGCTCGGCGCGGCTCAGCCAGTCCGCGCGCAACAAAACACGTCGCCGACGATTTCCGCCATTCCTGACCAGGTAACCGACGAAGACACGCCGATCATTGGAATCCCGTTCACGGTATGGGACGCCCAAACGCCGCCGGATCAACTCCGTCTCTCGGGAAAATTTTCAGTCCCAAGCCCTCCGTATCTCGGAAGCATGGTCTTCGGTGGCACGGGCACGAATCGTTGGTTATCGCTATTCGCGCCTCCCAACGTTTCCGGAACCGGAGGGGTCTTAGTGATTGTGTCCGACGCAAGCGGCCTCACGGCCTCCACGAGTTTCCGTGTCGAAATCCGCCCCGTGAACGACCCGCCGTGGTTGTCGTCGATTCCGGACCAGGTGGCTTTGCAGGGGCAGGGGCTGTTCACAGTGCCGTTTTCAGCGTGGGACGTGGAGTCCAGTTCGAAGATCAACTTCCAGGCGTGGAGTTCCCGCCAGGGGATCGTGAGCAACTCGGCTTTACGAATCGTTCCGGGTTTTGGGATATCGAATCGAGTGCTGCAAGTCACCCTTGGCCCGCAAGGCGGCGCTGGGTCATCGGCGATCACCATTCAGGCCAATGACCAGCAGGACACCAACCGCGCCAGCTTCATCCTGAATGTTCAGGAGCCGGAATTCACGCTGGTCAACCAGGGGCTTCCCGTCGCACAGGATTTCCAGCCGGTCTGGGGCGATTTCAATGGCGACGGGTTGTTGGACCTCGTAGTGTCGCCCACGCAGATCCGGCTGAACGGATCGGGCGGACTTGCTCGCAGCATCCAACTGCCAGGTGGTGTCGGGATCACCAGCGCGGCTCCGGCGGATTTTGACGGCGATGGCAATCTGGATGTACTCCTGCTCGGTGAGACGCGCCATCTACTGCGCAACAACGGCGGTAACCCGCCGGCCTTCTCCGAAGTGCCACTTCCCATTGCGTCGCCCGGCGGCTCAAGAGCGTTCTGGGCGGACCTGGACGGCGACGGAGACCTGGACATCCTGACGGCCTCGGTCGGCGCTCAGTCCTACTGGATGCGCAACGACGGACCGCACGGTTTCGTCAGCGCGTCTCTGGGCCTTCCGTTGAACATCTCCGGCACGGTGCTGGCGGTGGGGGATTTCGACAGCGACGGCGACCCGGACCTTCTAGTCGCAGCAACCGCTACAGTTCCCGCTCTTCTGCAACTGTACGAAAATGACGGCACCGGCCATTTCCAGGCGGCTCCGATCAGCCTGCCCCAGGCGAGAACTCTCGCCGCAGGGTGGGCAGATGTGGACGGCGACGGGTTGCCAGACCTCTGGCTGGTGCAGGCCGCTTCATCTCAAATTTCCTCCAACTCGCTCGTCGTCCTGCGCCAGACACCGCCGGACCGATTTGCGGAAGCGTTTCGCCTGAATCTCACGACGACGTTCAGTTCCAGCGGCGCAATCACGAACCTGGCCTGGGCGGATTTCGACAACGACGGCCACGTGGATTTCGCCGGGCCGTTTTTCAAACCCGGCGTCCCGACGACCATCCCGCCTACCAACTACACGGTCATTTATCATAACGACGGGATCGGACGTTTCTCGACCACCGGACTGCCCGCGTCTTTAGAGCGCGGCCAACTGGTTGCGTCCGTCGGCGACTTCAACGACGACGGTTCAACCGATTTGCTCTACCGCAGCGGTAACACACTGCTTTCGCTTCGCAACCAGGCGCGGGCGCTCAACAGCCTCCCGGACGCGCCGTCGGGTCTGCGCGCTTTCGCAGCCGGCAACCTCGTGACTCTTTTCTGGAACGACGCGCACGACGGCAACCAGACCGCGGCGCTGACCTACAACGTGCGCATCGGAACTGCGCCCGGCCGGAACGACGTGGTGCCGTCCATGTCCACTACCAACGGCACGCGCATGATCTCCGCGCCCGGCAACGCCGGCTTCAACAACTGGATGGTGCTCGAACTGCCGATCGATCAGCTCAACGTCGAAACGCTCTACTGGTCGGTGCAGGCCGTGGACGCGAGTTTCCAGGGCGGGCCTTTCGCGGCGGAACAAACCTTCTTCATCAATCCCCCGGGCAACAGGGCGCCGACCATCGTCGGGATTGGGGACATTGCGTTCGCGGAAGACACGACCACGAATATGACGTTCTATATTCGCGACGACCGCACGCCGCCGAGCGGTGTCCGCGTGCAGGCCACGTCGTCGAATCCATCGCTGATTTCGGCGAACGGCTTGCACTTGTCCGATTTCACCGCCACAGACCAAGGGTTGCGCGTCCGGCTCAGCGTGACCCCACAGACAAACCAGTTCGGTGACGCGACTGTCACCATCACCGCTACGGACCGCGGCGGGCTTTCCGCGAGCCGGTTCTTTGTCGCCACAGTGACGCCGGTGAACGATCCGCCCGGTATCACGGCTGCGGAAACGTTCCTTGCTTTGGCAGGCAGTCCGACACCACCGCTGCCGATCCAGGTGTCCGACCTGGAATCTTCAGCAGACCAACTCGTGGTCACCGCGCGTTCGCTCACGCCGACGATCGTGCCTGACTCAAATCTGGCTTTGACCCACGGCGCTGGCGGCAACTGGACTCTGGTCGCGACTCCCTTGAATGCGGAACTGGCGCAAGCGCAAATCGAGTTGACCGCCACCGACCCGCAAGGCGCACAAGTCAAACGGACGATCAACGTGATTTTCCAAGAGGAAGTACTAACACCCTATGCCAGCATGCTCGCCACTGACCCTTGGCCGAATCAATTGATCTGGGCAGACGTTAACAACGACCACAAACTCGAACTGCTGGTTAGCAACGTTGGCGGCTTTGGCGTGTCGGTCTATACCTTGGATGAGTCTGGTCTGCATTTTGTGTCAAAGGCGATCGCAACCGATGGCGAGGCTTATCCACTCGATGTCGGCGATTACGACAACGACGGCCGCCTAGACCTTCTTGTTGACGTGCGGGTTGGGGGTCCATCACCTTATTCCCGACAGGTACTCTATCGCAACCAAGGCAATCTCAATTTCAAGCCTTTGCCAGGTGTTTCCGTTGTCCGGGAGCACGCTCAATTTGCTGACCTGAATCAAGACGGACGGCTCGACATCGTGTTCGGCGCCACCTGGTCTCTCACAGTTTACTGGAACACAGTGGAAGGATTCGTGGAGGGTCCCCAACTTTGGAGTCCCCGCACAGGGGTGAGTGGCTGGTTCAAGTACAATCAAGTGTTAAATGCCGACTTTAGAGGCGGAAGTCAGTCCGCCTTCACCATCGTCACCAGCTCGCTGGGACAGGGGATGTACGGCTTCTTCCCGTGGTCGCAGCGCGACATACCTGGCTGGACAACGGGGGCAGCATTTGAATTGGCGGACTTCGACCAAGACGGCATGCCTGATTTGCTTTCCGCTCCGTCGTCAGGCATGACGAAGGAGATCTGGAGAAACGAGGATGACCAGAGCTTCGCTTCGCCTCTTGGCGCATTTTCAGACACGACAGCCAGCTTCGCGCTTGCCGATTTCACCGGAGACGGTGAAATGGATGTATTTGCGTACGGGAACGGCTCCAACGCGCTCCATGCGGGTCACCGCGATTTTTCATTCTCGTCAATTCAATTGCCTTTCGCTCAGGCCAACGTGGCGGTAGCCGCTCCAGTGGATTTCGACGGAGATGGTGTGATGGATATCGCGCTCGGCATGTCGCTGACAAATGGGCCGATCATCGCCGTTTATCGCGGACTGTCTCAGACCACGAATCATCCGCCGGCCAGCCCGATGAACCTTCGCGCGCAAACCGTCGGCACCAACTCCGTTATTCTTTCCTGGGACCGCGCCACGGATCCCGAGCAATCCGGCGGCTTGACTTACAACGTGCGCGTCGGCACGGCGCCGGGATTGGCCGACGTCATCAGCCCCATGTCGCTGCCGGACGGCTTTCGAATGGTCGTCAAGCACGGCAACGCGGGATGGAGCACGAATCGGCTGCTTACAGCATTGCAGCCCGGTCGTACGTATTACTGGAGCGCGCAAGCGGTGGACAACTCGTTTGTCGGCGGGCGGTTCGCGGCCGAAGTCTCCTTCACCATGCCCGCCGCAGCGCTTACGCTTAACCCATTGGGGGCTGACCAACTCGAAATTGAATTGCGAGCGGCGCCCAATACCGCGTGGCGGCTCGAAATGTCGAACGACCTGAAAAACTGGGGTCCTTATATGTTGCCGGACCTGGCACGGACCGGAACGAACGGCGTTTGCCGGATTCACGTTGCTCCGGCGGGTGCCAGGCTGTTCTACCGCGCGCGGCAGATGCCGTAATCGGCACGGGGATTTGTTTCACGTACCTTCGTTTAGAGCTTCCGGGCGGTAAGATGCGGTGCTTTTTAATCCGAACCCGGCTTTCCGACGTTTCGCGCGGCGCACGTTGGATTGCCTCTGGCGTATGAGGGGTGCGCGGTCAAACGCACAGCCTTTCATGGCGCTGTGCTGTCAGACGCACAGTTTACCGCTGCGGCAGCGCGCTTCAATATGCGAACGAACCAGCAACCGGCGGGAATCAATACGTATGAAAACGACTTTTGATCGCTCCGTGAGTGAAGTATCTGTTCCAACCAATCGGATCTGTAAGAGAAGCGGCCTCTCCAGGCGGTCGAAGCTTGCGTCGTTGGCGCTGCTGTTTCTGGCTGCGATGTTCGCGGTGCTGCTCCAGGAATCTGCGCTGGCCGCACCCACAGCGGGCACGGTGGTGGCCTGGGGTGACTCTGTGATCCCTTACGTCGAGCCTGGAACACGCTTTAGCAGAATCGCGGCGGGGGGCGATCACAATCTGGCGATCGAGTTGGACGGAACGGTTGTCGGTTGGGGATACAATCAGTCTGGTCGAGCGACGGTTCCCATGGGATTGAGCAACGTGGTAGCCATCGCGGCGGGAGGCTCTCACAGTCTGGTGCTCAGGAGCGATGGAACAGTGTTCGCTTGGGGATATAATCTTAATGGACAAACGTCCGTCCCTTCTCGACTAAGCAATGTCGTTGCGATTGCGGCCGGATCCATCCATAGCCTGGCGCTCAAGCAGGACGGAACGGTTGTTGGCTGGGGTTGGAACTTCTACGGCCAAGCCGTCGCTCCCGCCGGATTAAGCAATGTCGTAGCAATTGCCGCAGGACCGATTCACAATTTGGCACTCAAGCGGGACGGAACTGTCGTCACCTGGGGATCCAATTGTTGTGGGCTAACCAACGTTCCCGCCGGGTTGAGCAACGTTGTGGCCATCGCGGCGGGAGGTCGTCACAGTCTGGCGCTTATGCGGGACGGAACGGTTATCGCGTGGGGAGATAACTCAAATGGTCAAACCAGCGTTCCTGTTGGGTTAAGCCACGTGGTGGCCATCGCAGCGGCAGAGTATCACAGTTTGGCGCTGAAGCAGGACGGAACCGTTATTGCCTGGGGCGGCAACCAGGGTCGGTACCGCAACAATGGCGGCCAAGCCATGGTTCCGAATGGACTGAGCAACGTAGTAGCCATCGCTGCCGCCGATTATCATAGTATGGCACTTAAACAGGATGGTACGATCGTGGCTTGGGGAGACAATTATTACGGCCAAAGTATCGCGCTTGGTGCTTTGAGCAACGTGATCGCAATGGCGGCGGGCGGCTTCCCTCCCGACCATAGTCTGGCACTTCAGAATGGAACCGTCACGGCGTGGGGAGATAACTATTATGGCCAAGCCAGTGTTCCCGTCGGGTTGAGTAATGTCGTGGCTGTCGCTGCTGGTGAGTATCACAGTGCGGCGCTTACGCGGGAAGGAACCATCGTTGCTTGGGGAGACAATTCCAATGGGCAAGGCGTCGCTCCTGCGAATTTGAGCAACGTGGTAGCCGTCGCGGCAGGAAACTTTCACAATGTGGCACTGAAGCAGGACGGGACCGTCAAAGCCTGGGGAAACAATTCTTCTGGCCAAACTTTCGTTCCTTCCCGCCTGAGTAATGTCGTCGCCATCGCGGCAGGAGGCTCTCACAGTTTGGCCCTGAGGCGGGACGCGACTGTCGTCGCTTGGGGAGCGAATGATTCCGGGCAAGCCAGCGTCCCCGCCGGATTAACGAATGTGGTGGCCATTGCGGCGGGATGTTGTCAGAGCCTGGCGCTTAAGGAGGACGGCACTGTGGTAGGCTGGGGTGCCTCTGATACAGCCAACGTGGCTGTCGGGTTGAGTAATGTCGTGGCCGTCGCAGCACGAAATTATAGCAATTTGGCTCTGAAGCGGGACGGAACATTCGTTGTTTGGACAGTCAATAATTTTCGCCCGACCGCTGTCCCTGCCGGTTTGAGCAACGTAGTTGCGGTCGCGTCTGGAGACTTTAACGTGCTGGCCATCGTGCAGCCGCTTGCATATCAGCCCGTGCTTTTTTCCCCGAAGATTTCGGGAGGCAGCCTGATCTTCAGTTGGCCCGCAATTCCCGGCCGCACATACCGGCTTCGATACAAATCGCGTCTGGACGAAGCGGCCTGGACGGACTTGCCGGACGATATTGTGGCCTCGGACAGCGCCGTAACTACTTCGGACGCCATATCTGGAACCAGCAGATTTTACCAACTCGTCTTGTTGCCTTGAGGCCCGAAGCGCATGGACTGATTCGATCCCCCGGTCCGAAGCGCCCGGAAATTTTTGCTGTCACCGCGCAAAACAGAAGAGGAACAAACGCTCGCGGGCAGGTTTAATCGCGTTCCGGCAACTAATTTTTTCTTGTGGAACGCGGCCTTCGACTTCTTTGTTTGGCTTTCCCGCGGGTTGAGCTAGCCTTGCGCCGTGACCCGGAAACTTTTCCTGCTCGATGGCATGGCGCTGGTTTACCGCGCGCACTTCGCGCTGGTCAGCCGGCCCATCTTCACCTCGAACGGTGCCAATTCTTCGGCGCTGTTCGTGTTCACCAACACCCTGCTCGACATCCTCTCAAACCAGCAACCCACGCACATCGCGGTCGCCTTTGACACCGACGCGCCCACCGAACGGCATCGAGCGTTTCCGGAATACAAAATCCAGCGTGAAGCCATGCCCGAAGACATCGTCCGGGCTTTGCCGCACGTTCGACAATTGTTGGATTCCTTCAACATCCCGGCGCTGATCTGCGACGGTTACGAAGCGGACGACATCATCGGCACGCTCGTGCGGCGCGCCGAAAAGCAAAGCTTCGAATCCTACATGGTGACGCCGGACAAAGACTTTGCCCAGCTGGTCTCTGAAAAGACCTTCATCTACAAACCCGGGCGTATGGGTGATGCCCCGGAAATTCTTGGCCTTCCCGAGGTCCGCGCAAAGTGGGGCGTCGAACAGCCCGAGCAGGTGATCGATATCATCGGCCTGTGGGGTGACGCCTCGGATAACATCCCCGGCGTGCCCGGCATCGGCGAAAAGACCGCAAGTAAACTGATTGCGCAATACCGCAGCGTCGAGAACCTGCTGGCGCGAACAACGGAACTGAAAGGCAAGCTGCGCGAAAATCTCGAACAACACCGCGACCATGCGTTGCTCTCGAAGCGACTGGCCACGATCAACTGCCGCGTGCCGATCGAGGTCGATCTGGAAAAACTCAAACTTCGTCCGCCGAACGAAGCCACGCTCAAGCAACTCCTCGTCGAGTTCGAGTTCAATTCGATTGGCCGACGGCTGTTTGGGGAGGATTTCAAGGCCGGACGCGGATTTGCCGCAAGCAACGCTCCAGCCAGCACGCAGACGCGGACCGCTGTTGTTCCCGGATCAAACGGCGCCGCCGCAGAAGAGGAGGTCAATGAAACCCTCGCGGCAGAAAAGCCGCCAGCCAGGGCCGACCTCAAAACCATCGCCGACGTCGCCCACGATTATCGCGTTGCGTCGAACGCCGCGACACGGGCTGAATTGCTCGAAGCGCTGGCGAAGCAGCCTTCGTTCGCTGTGTCGCTCAAAACCGACGGGACCGATCCCAAGCAGGCCCGGTTACTCGGCCTGGCGTTCTCGTTCGAGCCGCACAAGGGTTGGTTCGTGCCGATGCCGCGGGCCGCGGATGAAACGGCAGGTCTTCTGAACCAGTTTCGTCCCATCCTCGAAGACCCGCGCATCGAGAAATTCGGGTATGATCTCAAGTTCGATCTGGGCGTGCTTAAGTGGAACGGTGTTTCGGTGCGTGGGAATGTGTTCGACGTGATGGTTGCCCATGCGCTGATCGAGCCTGACCTGCGTCATTCGTTCGAGTTCCTCTCGGAGACCTTCCTCGGCTACACCCCGGCCGCGACGGGCGCGGGCGCGGCGGTGCAGGGCCAACTCGATCTGGACGACAGCCAGCTGTCTCACCAGGCCGAATACACGGTCGAAGTTGCTGACCTGACCTGGCAACTGCGCTCCCGGCTCGAACCGCTGTTGAAGCAAAAATCGCAGGAACGGGTCTTTTACCAGATCGAGGCGCCATTGGTGCCCGTGCTGGCGGACGTGGAAGGCGACGGGGTGCGCGTGGACGCGCGGGTGCTCGCAGAATTCGCCGAGCTGCTCGGCAAAGAGATGGCCGGCCACGAGCGCGCCATTTATCGGCTCGCGGGCGCCGAATTCAATCTCAACTCGCCGAAACAACTCGGCGAAATCCTGTTTGAAAAACTGAAGCTGGCGCACGCCCCCAAAAAAACCCGCACCGGCCAATACGCCACCGACGAGCAAACGCTCGTGGTGCTGGCCGCGGAGCATGAGATCGTTCGGCGGCTGCTGGAATACCGCGAGTGCGCCAAACTGAAGTCCACTTATGCGGATGCGCTGCCTACCGCGATCTTTCCCAAAACCGGTCGCGTCCATACCACCTTCCAGCAACTCGCCACGGCCACCGGCCGGTTGAATTCGCAGAATCCCAATCTGCAAAACATCCCGATCCGCTCCCGGCTCGGTCAGGAAATCCGCAAGGCGTTTGTGCCGCGGGGCGATGAGTATCTGTTGTTGTCGGCCGACTATTCTCAGATCGAGTTGCGCGTCATTGCCGCGCTGAGCCGCGAAACGTCGATGATCGAAGCGCTCAGGAGCGGCGCCGACATTCACGTGGCCACAGCCGCCAGAGTCTTCGGCGTGCCGGCGAATGAGGTGACGCCGGAAATGCGCGAGCGCTGCAAGATGGTCAACTACGGCATCGCTTACGGCATGTCGGCGTTCGGACTGGCGCAGCGGCTAGGCATCCCGCGCAAGGAAGCCGCTGAAATCATCGAGCACTACTTCGCGCAATTCCCGGGCATCCGAAAATACATGACCGATACCATCGAGTTCGCGCGTCAGCGCGGTTACGTGGAGACCGTCACCGGCCGGCGCCGTTCCCTGCGCGACATCCGTTCCGCCAACGCCAATCTGCGCGGCGCCGCCGAACGCAACGCCATCAACACCCCCATCCAGGGCACCGCCGCCGATATGATCAAACTGGCGATGATTCAGATTCATCGCGAACTGGGCGTTCGAAAGCTCAAGACTAAAATGATCCTGCAGGTCCACGACGAACTCGTCTTCGACCTCTACGCGTCCGAGCGCGACGAAGTCACGGCGGTTGTCGAAGAAAAAATGAAAACGGCCATTCCACTCGACGTGCCGATCGTCGTCGAACTGGGCGTGGGCAGGAACTGGCTGGTGGCGCATTGACGGCGCAGTGTCCTGATCCCAACTTTGATTTGTAGCGGCGGTCCATGACCGCCGAAACGGCGCCCACAGACCGCCGCTACAACCTAATTAAGACACTACCCCGAATTCGATGGCTTTCCTTCCATGAACAGTTAAGCTTTATTGGTCCATACAGGAACCCTATGAACCACGATCCCGAACCTCTTCCGGCCTCGCCTCGATTTGTTCTCGCGGCGCTCCTCGTCTTCCTGCTCGCGGGGAATGGCTGCGGAAGGAAAGAAGCGCCAGGCGCGCCGTCGTCGCCCGGCCCCACGGAGGCGGGAAACACGCCCTCACTTTCGCCCAATCCTGCGATTGTCTCGGCCGAGAAGACCAGCTTCAACCAGGTCACCGCGCAACTCGATCCCGGCGGCAGCCTGTACGGCTACCTCAGCACGAGTCAGTGGCTCGAAGGTCTGTCCGGTCGCATCAACGGCTGGCGCGACGCCGTCCTCTCCTTGCCGAATTTGGGCGAAAGGGAGAAATCCAACGTCAATAAAGCGTTCGATCTCATCACCCGACTCATCAAAAACAGCGGCGTCGAATCCATCAGCGGCGTCGGCGTCAGCGGCATCGCGCTTGAAAAGGGCTTTTACCAAACCAAGTTCGTCATCGGTCGCGACCCGAACGGCGCGTCCGGCGCCATCTGGACCCTGTTTGGCAGAGTGCCGCGACCGCTGTACGAGCTGGACTGGCTCCCCGCTGACACTGTCTGGGCTGCCTTCTCGGACATCGAACTGGGCGCGATCTGGAGCGCTCTGGTCAAAACAGTTGAAGAAGCCGGATTCCCTGAACTGACGGCGGGGCTCGGCCAATTGAACGGTGTTGTCCAGGCCGCGACGGGCAAAAAACTCGACGAATTGCTCGGCTCGCTCGGCGGGCAATGCGGCGTGTTTCTTACGCTCAACAGCTCCAACAAAATCAGCATTCCACAGCCCAATGGCGGAACGTTTGACATTGCGGAGCCGGGGCTGGTCATTGTCCTGAAGGTCAAAGACGACACCCTTTTCGACTGGGCTGACCGCGCGCTTAAGGACAATCCACAGGTCATCCGCAGCGAGGAAGGCGGCTTGCGGATGCGGACCATGCCGATCCCTCTGCCCTTGCCCGTCGCACTCCGGCCAACGATTGCCCGTCAGGGCGAACACGTCTTCCTCGCGGCGAACGACGAGTCGGTGAAAACCATGATGGGCGTGAAGGCCGGCAAACAGAACGGCCTCAAATCGACCGCCGAATTCAAGCGCCTCGCCCAGGGGATGCCGCTCGACGGCAACTCGTTCACGTTCGTCAGCCAGAGGCTGAGTGATACGATTCAACAGGTTCAATCAGCAATCCTCAGCCGGGCGCAGGCGTCGGGAAAGGAAATGCCCCCGATGCTGATGCAAAAGATTTACTCGATCAATCAGCCGGTATCTTCTTTCGCCGTCGGTCGGAACATGGCGCAAGGTTGGGTCACGGTGGGCCATGGCACGCAACAACCCGCCAACGCCGTCGTCCTCCCGCTCGTGATCGCTCCCACCGCGATCCTGGCCGGTCTCACCCTGCCCGCTCTGGCCAAGGCCAAAGGCAAGGCTCAGGATATCTCCTGCGTGAACAATCTGAAACAGATGGGCCTTGCGGCTCGCATTTATGCCACGGATAACAAAAATTACTTTCCGCCGGATTTCGTGTCAATGAAGGACGCCCTGGTTTCGCCCAAGGTCCTGATTTGCCCTGCCGATGCGAACCGCGTCGCTCGCGCCAACCTCACATGGGACAACTTCAGCGCGTCCCAAAGCAGTTACGAATACGTAACCCACGGACTGACCGAGTCCACTCCGGGGCTGGAAAAGAAAATCCTCTTCCGCTGCCGTATTCACGGGCACGTTTGCATGGGCGACGGCCACGTCGAGCAGAAGAGCTCCGGCGCGCAATGAAATTGGCCCGCGCCCCTCGCACACTCGACCTTCCCGGTGTGGCCCAAACTGGCGTCGGCAAGACTGGCTGGCGCCGCGTTGATTTCGATTTCATCCGCGAATTGACGCAAATTCGCACCAATAATCAACCGGGATGCATTCGCTCGCGACCCGCCTGGATCAAAAATTCCCCGCCGCCAACGGCACAGGATTTACATTCATGACCGCTCAGGGCGCGCTGATGCGGAAAAACCCGCTCGGCCCGATAATCGGCACCACTATCGTCGTCAAGCACCTTTGACCATCTTCAAAAACTCCTTCTCGTCCATGATCTTCACGCCGAATTTTTTTGCTTTCTCCAGTTTGGAGCCGGTTTCTTCGCCGGCGAGAACGTAATCGGTTTTCCTGCTCACACTGCTGCTGACCTTGCCGCCGAGGGATTCGATCCTCGCGGCAGCCTCTTCGCGGGTCATCGAAGCCAATGTGCCGGTGAGGACGAACGTTTTCCCGGCGAAAATTCCCGCCGCGGCGGCCGCGCCGGACTTTTCACTTTGCGGCTTGATCCCCAACTCGCGGATGCGGGCGAGAATTTTCCTGCCGCCGGGGGAGGCGAAATAATCCAGAACGCTGGCTGCTGCCACAGGGCCCACTTCCTGCATCCTGGCTTTCAACCCGCCCGCGTCCAATCGCGACTCGATTTCCGCAATCTCCGCCCTGAGTTCGGCGTCCCTTTTTTCGCGCGCGAGTCTTTCGGCTTCGTTCTTCGGCGGGTTGCGACGCGAGCGCGGGCTGATTTCGGCGCGTTCGGCTTCCTTTGCGCCGAGATCGCGGATGTCCCGCAACACCTCGGAGCCGGCGAGCGCTTCCAGCGAATCGTGGGTGGCGGCGAGTTGTTTCGCGGTGGCCTCGCCGACGTCGGCTATCGCCAGCGCATGAATCCATCGGGACAACGGAGCAGTCTTTGCGCGCTGGAGCGCGTCGAGGACCTTGGTTGCGTTCTTCTCGCCAA
>QHPW01000345.1:1351-4125 GCA_003219675.1 Verrucomicrobiota bacterium | reverse complement strand
TCGATTTTTTCTCGCGGCGGTTCGGCGGGATAATCGTTCATGTGCAGCACATGAACCGCGTTTCCATTCAGCAGCCCGAGTCCCTTGTAATCGGAGCCGCCTTTGTACAGATGGTAAACGTCCACCAACACGCAGGCCCTGGGATGACCGGTCTCGATGGCCACAGCTGCGCACTCCCCGAGCCGATTGAGATTCCGCGAAAACCCCCAGAGCTCAAGCTGCGGCACCACGCCGATTTGATCGCCGGCCTCCAGCAAGGCGCGGTAACGTTCCGCCGCCTTCAACAAATCCAGCCCGGGCGCGTCGGTCGCGCCGGCGGGCGGAGCGGCCAATCTTTTGCCGCCGATCTGCGCGACCAGGTCCATCGCGCGTTTGGCTTGTTCCATGCCTTTCGCGCGGTGGACGTCGTCCTCCACGATCCATTGAGCGAAGCCGATGGCGCTCTCCACCGCCAGGCCGGTGTCGGCGATGCGCCGTTTCAGCTCCGGCAAGGTGCCGTCCTGCCTTTTGTATTCCTCAATGGAATCGATCCACGGCTCGATGGCCTGATAACCCGCTTTCGCCGCGACCTCGATTTCTTTGAGGATTCCCAGTTTCTGCCCGTGGATCGTGGCCGTGTTCAAACAAAACACAAAACCGTCGCTTGGATGGGAAGCCGCCGGTTTGGACTCGGCCTGCGCAGACGTTTGACAGCCGGTTGCCAACGCCGCGCCGACCAGCACGCCCGCCCGGGTCACTGCCTGGCGCCGGGACAGTTTCTGCGCTTTGACAGCCATGGTTTCAAAGGATGAATCCGGTTCTGTTGTTTTCATAAGAGGCGTCAGGCTTTCCCGCGGTTTCAAACTCAATTGTTTGCTGGATTCACTCTCCCGATCGGCGGACGCGAAACTCCGTGACCCGCGCCCAGTGCTCGATGTGTGCAGGGCCCTGGTAAAACTGGAGACTGATTTTCGCGTTGCCGTTCGCCGGCGTGGGCAGGTCGCACTCGCCCGCCTCGCGCCAGCCTCCTGAGTCAGGGGCCCGAAACTGCCCTCGAACATGACCGCCCTTCACCCGGAGCCGAAGCCGCACGGCAGCGACGTCGGTCTGTGCAATGGCGACGTGACGGTTTGTTCGTGTATCCGTGAAGGGAACCAGTCGCACTGAAACAGGGATCTGAAGCGGCACGATGGCAATGGTCTGCGTCCGGTCGTCCTGCTCCCGACCCATCACGACGCTGAGCTTCCCGTCCACCAATTCCCGCCCGATCTTCACCATGTGGCTGTCGTCGTAATACCAGACGAGGTCCACCTGCTCGTATTGTTCGCTCGGCGTGTTCTCCACGTACACCGAGACTTCGACCTCGCCTTTCGTCGCGTCGGGCGCCCCCCGCACCAGGAGATTCCTCGCGTCGTTTGCGGGACCCCACATGTTGCCCGGTTCAATGCAAACTTCCAGTCCGCGTTGGGTCACGCGCCAGAATTCGCGATGCTCGCGCACCCAGGACCAGCCATCGCCGAGTTTCCCTTTGAAATCGTCCTGAAACAGCAGTTCGTCCGCGCGCGAGGTGGCGACTGCAAACATCGCGAGCGCAAGGAATGATCGCCAATGCGTCTTCATAAGGAATGGTCTTCGTGAGAATTGAGCCGGGCTTCGGCGCTGGCAAGCCGGTTCTCAGGGCACGGGCGTCTCGCCCGTGAGGTTATGCTTTAGAACAAACGGGCGGGACACCCGTGCCACTATCAACGGCCGCCCGTGCGCCTCGTGCGCGTGCAAATTCGTTTCATACGATTTTCCAAGTTCAAGAAGTGAAGCGGACTGAAGTCCGCGCTCCGTCTTGGCTCTATCACGTTCTTGACATCGCGCCCCACTTTTAACCCGCGCGCCCGCCCTCACAGCTTCCAACCGCTGCGATAAGGCGGGTTCAGGAGTTGATTGGCCTCTTTGGAATTGGCAAATCGCATGCGCTTCGCGTCCCACTTCAGCTTCGTGCCGGCCATCCGAATCGCGATCACTCCCAGCAGGGCGATCTCCGTGAGCGGCCCGCCGTAGGAGTCAAAATCGGAGCCGGCCTTCGTGCCGTTGCGGATCGCCTGTAACCAGTCCCAATGGTGCTCCTTGACCCGCGGGAGGGTCTTCGGTGGACGCTTGTACTCATCCATTTTTTTCTGGGGAATAATTCGCACGCCGCCCGCCCCGTGCGAACCGTAGATGATCGTGCCCTGGTCACCCAACACAACTGCGCCGGTTTCAACGTCTTTTTCGTCCGCTTCCATCTCCTTCGGCCGCGGAATTCTTTCGGTGCCGCTGTACCAATGCAGCGTGACCGGACCGCGCTTGCCTTTGGCGGGAAACTCGTAGGTGATGACTTCGCCCTTCGGAAAGGCGTCACCCTGCGTTTTGGGGTCGTAATTCTTCACCGCGGCCTGGATCGTCGCCGGGGCTCCGAGGTCCAACGCCCAAAAGACAGGGTCAACCACATGACAGGTCCAGTCCCCCACCGTGCCGTTGCCGAACGGCACCCAACCGCGCCAACTCCCCGGCAGGTAAGCCGGATGGTACGGTCTGTATTGCGCCGGACCCAGCCACAAGTCCCAGTCCAGCGTCGGGGGAACCGGGTGGCGCTCCTTCAGATGCGACAGGCGATCAATGCCGGAGTTCACCGCGGCGCATCCCGCGTGGATCGTGTGGACGCTGCCGATGGCCCCGTCCCGAATCCATTCGCAGAACAGGCGAATGGTCTCGTAAGAATGGCCCTGGTTGCCGAGTTGCGTCACGACCTTGTGCTGCCGGGC
>QHPW01000345.1:0-1327 GCA_003219675.1 Verrucomicrobiota bacterium | reverse complement strand
TCGTCAACGGAATGAGCCAGCGGTTTCTCGCAATACACGTGTTTGCCGCGCTTGATGGCGGCCATGGCCGCCACCGCATGACAATGATCCGGCGTGGCGACGATCACCGCGTCGATCTCCTTTTCCATCTCGTCAAGCATCTTGCGGAAGTCGCGATACGGTCTGGCATTGGGAAACTTCTTGAAAGTTTCTGCCGAACGGTTCAGGTCAACGTCGCACAGCGCGACGATGTTGTTGTCCGGGGCGACAGCCCCGATGTCGCCGGCGCCCATACCGCCCACGCCGATGCCGGCGATGTTCAGCCGCTCGTTGGGCGGAGTGACGCCTGCGCCCGCGACGACGTGGCGGGGCACAATCATGAATGTCGCCGTCGCGGCCCCAGCCGCGCGGACAAAGTCGCGACGTGTTAGCGTTGTTCGTTTCTTCATCATAAGAGCCTTTCGTCGAGGCGATTGGAATTGTCAAGGAGAGCCAACGTTGTCGCCAAGGGTGACCTGACCTTTGCTGTGGTTGGTGATTCGCGCCTTGCCGGTGAAGAGGTTCCCCGTGATGACCGCCCGCCGGACCGCTTCTCCCAGTTCGATGTGCGCCTTGTCTTCCTGAAACTCACAGCCCCGGACCAGCAGGCTTCCGCTTTCCGCGCGTAGCGCAGGCAGACCCTCCTTTTTCCGGTCCCATTGCACGAACGTGCAATCGCCGAAGCCGACCGTTCCTTTGCCCGCGATCGAGGCGATCTGATTGCACGGCCCCCAGAAGGCGCAGTTCACAAAGCGCACGCTGCCGGTGTTGGACGCCTTGACCTCGACCATGGTCGGGTCCGGGCCGTGAAACGAGACGAACTCGCCATTGGAGATCAAGAGAGCCATCCTTGCCGAATCCTCCACCACAACCGCGGTGAAACAATCGTCCGCGCCGATGCCGAGGAAGTTCCCATTGCAGAGCCCCGCTTTCGTTTTGATGAATTTGTAGCCGATCTTGTACCCGAAGCAGAAGGTGTTGAAGACATATTGCCAGTCCGAGCGGCCGAACACGAATGCTTCCCCGTTCTTTTGCTGCCACTCCAGCAGTCTCGGCTCCGTGCTCCACCACGGGTTGAAGTGGACGTTCTCGATCCGACCGATGTCGTAAATGGCGTCCACGTAAATGCCACGGCGCAGCGGCTGGCCCTGCACGTCACGAATCAAGTGGCGCTCGCTCCGGCTCGCGTCGATGCCGTTGTACGGATTCAACAGTTCGACCTGCAGCACAGCCGGGTTCTTTCCGCGCAGGGCAATCGCCCACGGGTAAGGCCTGGGCACGTCCGCCCGATTCTGGTCGGGATAGAACA
>QHPW01000028.1 GCA_003219675.1 Verrucomicrobiota bacterium | reverse complement strand
GTCCGCTCATCGGCTCGAACGTCCCGGTGCACGGACTGGTGATGGACATTGAGACCGGCAGGCTCGAATGGCTGGTGAACGGTTATCAGACTTTGGGTGCGGCCGCGCCGTCGTTTGTCGAAGCGTTCAAACAGACGGCCGCCGAAACGGTCAAACAAACCGCCGTCGAAGCGCTGAACCTGGTCGCGACAAAACTGCCCGAATTCAAACTCGGTGAAATGAAGTTTCCCGAATTCAAAATCGGCGAGACGACGATTGATCCGAACAAATGGTTGTCAGAAGTGCAGGCCGTTGCTCCGGCCGAATCCGCGCCGCAGCAAACGGAGAGCGCGCCACAGCCGCTCAACGAACTCGAGCGCAAGTTCGACCAAACGCGGAGGTATCGGGTCATCGGTGCCGACCAGAAAGTGTATGGCCCGATTGACGGCGGCAAAATTCTGGAATGGATTGCAGACGGGCGCATTGACTGGCAGACGGCATCGCAGATTGAGGGCAGCGGCGAATGGAAGCCGCTTTCCGTCTGGGCGGCCGGGCCAAAGCCGCCGGGCGCAAGGCGCTGAGGCTTTAGTCGCATTCAGTGGAATCAAACACGCGCCCTCACCCTGATCCTCTCCCCCAGGGAGAGGGAAACAACCATTGCGCGTCTCTCAAAACTTCGCTCCCTTCTGGTGTGTCATCGCCGCCTTTTGATCCTTCGCCGGAGAAGCCGCTCGACTACCGGTGCGTTCGCAGTCGTCAAGGGGCGGTGAACGATTCTCCCTCTCCTCCGTACGTGTTTAGCGTAGCGGCGGCCATCCTGGCTGCCGTAGAGGGCGGCATCTTGCCGCCCGGAAAGAACGACTGGTTTTTCCGCGATCCACAAAGTGCCTGACGGCTTGAGGAGTTGTTCCGCCGGGCAGGATGCCGCGGCTCTACGGCAGGCGAGACGCCCGCCGCTACGCTAAACACATACTCTCCTCCAGGGAGAGGGAAACACCCCGAGAACATCGAACGTCCAACATCGAACTTCGAACGCCGAAGCGAGCGAGGAGTCGCGCTGCCATTCGATGTTCGATGTTCGATGTTGGATGTTCCTCTGAGATCATGTAGAGGAAAGCGTGAGGGCATACCTCTGGCTCGAGGAACGGGCTAATCCGGGGCTTGATTTTTCCGCGTCAGACCACAACATAAGCGCATGAAGCTATTCTGGCTCCCAGGCTGGCTCGCTGTGCTGCCCGTCGCCCAGGCCCATGAATCCTGGGCGCCGCACACCCACACGCTCGGCAGTCACCATTCGGACTTTTTCGCTTTGTGCGTCGTCAGCCTGGCGGTGTTGAGCGCGGGACTGCTGTTGTTCCGCGCGTTCGGTAAACGTCGCCGCTTGAAATCTTGCCGTTTCACAAGCAAACGCTCCTGAATCTCGTACCGCACGTCCGCTCGGCCGCGCGCCCGCCTTCCAACCCGCCCTGAGCCTGGGCCAACGACGATCTTTTCCGGCGTTATTTGCCCGGCGCAAAACCGCCTGGTTCCACCAGAAAAGAAAGGAAAAGAAAATGAAAATCTCCATGTTACATCGAACGGTTATAGTGTCCCTTATCCTGTTGAGCCGTTCGTTTCACAACGATTCGGCCCTGGCGGAAGGATGTCCCGCGCCCCGCTTCGCGGCGGCGCGCACGTTCGAGATTGAACCGGGCCCGGCTAATTCCGTTGTCGTGGGCGATTTCAACGGCGACGGCAAGCTCGATCTGGCCGTGGCTAACTACGGCTGCCCCGCTTGTCCCTTGCCGGTGAACGGCTCGGTCTCGATTCTGTTGGGCAATGGCGACGCCACCTTCAAATCGGCCGCCAAATACGACGCGGGACCCAATCCTCAGGCCGTAGTGGTGGGCGACTTCAACGGCGATGGCAAACCCGACCTGGCCGTCGCCAACAATGGCTCTACAAACGTTGCGGTGTTGCTGGGTAACGGTGATGCCACCTTCCAAACCGCCATCAGCTACGGCGTGGGAGGGTCTCCTCCGCCTCCGTATGCGGCCACCGGTGTCCTGGCCATCGGAGACTTCAACCGCGATGGCAAGGTTGACCTGGCCGTTGCGAACTCTGGCGGCGTCTCGGTGCTTTCTGGAATTGGCGATGGCACCTTTCAGAACGCTGTCAATTACGCCACGGGCGGGTCGGCGTCTTCGGTGGTGGTGGGTGACTTCAACGGCGACGGCAAACCCGATTTGGCCGTAAATAACAGCGGCGGTGTCTCGGTGTTGTTGGGCAACGGGGACGGCACCTTCCAGGCCGCCGCCAACTACGGCATCGCTGGAGCAACTTCTTCGGTGGTGGCGCGCGACTTCAACGGCGATGGCAAAACTGATTTAGCTGTAGCGAGCGCCACGACTCCTTCGAGCTCCGACAATGTGTCGGTTTTATTAGGCAATGGCGATGGAACTCTCCAAGCCGCCGTCCCCTACGTCGTGGGATCGTCTCCTTACTCCGTAACCGCAGGTGATTTCAACGGCGATGGCAAACCCGACCTGGCTTTGACCACGGGCGTCGGTATTTTGTTACTTTTGGGCAACGGCGATGGCACCTTCCAAATCGCGGTCAACTACGGCGCCGGATCGGGTCCTTCTTCTGTCTCAGTTGGAGACTTCAATGGCGATGGCAGGGCCGATTTGGCCGCAGCCAACTTTGGCTCCACGAACGTCTCGATACTCCTGGGCAATGGCGATGGCACCTTCCAAACCGCGGCCAACTACGTTGTTGGAGCGAATCCTCAGGCGGTTGCCGCGGCAGACTTCAATGGAGACGGCAAGCTCGACTTAGCCGTGGCCAACAGTGGCTCTGCGAACCTCTCCATTTTGATCGGCAAGGGTGATGGCACCTTCGAAGCCGCCGCCAACTACGGCACTGGAACAAGTCCTCTTGCCGTTGCAACCGGCGATCTCAACGGCGACGGTAAGCCGGATTTGACCGTTGCCAACAGTGGCTCTGGCAATGTCTCGGTGCTGTTGGGCAATGGTGACGGCACCTTTCAGGACGCCGTTAACTTTGGCGTGGGATTAGCACCTAGATCCGGAGCTGTCCGATTTCAACGGCGATGGCAAAGCCGACCTGGCCGTTGCCAATTCCGCATCCGTCAACGTTTCGGTGCTCTTAGGTACGGGCGATGGCGCCTTCCAGGACTCCTTCAGCTACGACGCGGGAACGAATCCGTCTTCACTGGTCGTGGGCGACTTCAATCGCGATGACAAGCCTGATCTGGCCCTTGCCAACCTGGGTTCAGGTCCAAGCAATACTAACGGCAGTGTCTCGGTGCTGTCGGGCAACGGTGATGGCACTCTCCGGGCCCCAGTCAACTATGTCCTGGGAGATCGTCCTGGTTTGCCCGTCAACCTGGTGGCGGGCGATTTCAACGGCGACGGGACACCCGACCTCGTTTTGACTGTGGCGGGCTCTCCTTGGAGCGGCAATCGCCTTGGTGGCAGTGCTTCCTCTGTTCTGTTGGGCAACGGCGATGGCACGTTCCAGCCTGCGGTCACCTATGGCACGGGCCGCGATTTGGGTTCGGTGGCAGTGGGGGACCTCAACGGTGATGGGAAGCCCGACCTCGCGGTAGCGAGCTATTTTGCCAATGATGTGTCTCTCCTTTTGGGCAACGGAGATGGCACCTTCCAACCCGCGGTCAACTACGGCGCGGGAGTGTATCCTCAATCCGTTTCGGTCGCTGACTTCAACGGGGACGGCAAAGCCGATCTGGCCATAGCCAATTCAGGCTCTGGTAACGTCACCGTGCTGCTGAACATCTGCGTTTCCGCGGGCATTGACCTCACTATCGCGCGCACCAACAGCAACACCGTCACCATTTCCTGGCCGTTCCCGTCCACCGCTTTTATTCTCGAATCCACGACGAACCTGAGCCTGACGAACTGGCAACGCACGGTTGAAACGCCGGCGACCAACAATGCTCGCCTGGAGGTCACCGTTTCGGCCGACCCGCAGCAACGCTATTTCCGCCTGCACAAGCCGTAACCTCGTGGGAGAGCGGAACAGAAAGACAGCCATGAAAACATCGCGTGTTTGCAAAACAGTCTCAGTAATTACCGTTCTGTTCGGGAGTTTGTTTCATACCGATCCCACCTCTGCAGAAGGGTGCCCCTCTCCCAGCTTCGCGGCCGCGCGAACGTTCGATGTGGGTGCGGAAGGGAGGCCTTTTTGCGTTGCGGTCGGCGATTTCAACGGCGACGGCAAGCTCGATCTGGCCGTGGCTAACTACGGCTGCCCCGCTTGTCCCTTGCCGGTGAACGGCTCGGTCTCGATTCTGTTGGGCAA
>QHPW01000072.1 GCA_003219675.1 Verrucomicrobiota bacterium | reverse complement strand
CCAGCAGCCGGGTCATGGTCGCGTCGTCGAACAGTTCAGTGCTGTAATAGCAGTCCAGCAAAAGAGCATCGTCGGTCTCGGTCACATTGAAATTGATGTCAAAATTGATGAAATGTTTGGGGTTGCGAGTCACCTGGACCTCGAGTCCCTGGAAGTTCAGGCGGCCTCTCGTCCGGCCGACGTTGAAGGTCAGGTTCGCCAGCGGCACACGATTCGGATCGCGCGGCAGGTTGAGTTTGCGGATCAGGCTGCCGAACGGATATGGGTGCTCGAACCCGTCCAGTACTGTTTGCCGCACGGCAGCCAGATAATCGCTGAAATTCTGCCGGGCGTCGAAACGGCTGCGCAACGGCAGCAGATTCGCGCAGTGGCCCACGAGGTGCTTCGCGCCGCCGGTGACCTGTCCCGCCGCCGGCGCGCCGACCACGAGGTCGTCTTGACCGCTCAACCGGTGCAACAGCAGGTTGAACCCGGCCAGCAACGTGGTGAAGGTCGTGCAGTTGCGTTCGGCGCTGAAGCGTCTTAAGGCGGCGGTCGCGTCGGGCTTGAGCGAACGGCTCTGATGCGATCCCGCGTAGGTTCTTGTCGCTGGACGCGGCCGGTCGCCCGGCAATTCCAGCACCGGGACTGAATCGGAGAATTGTTTCACCCAAAACGCTTCCGCGGCGGCAAACTCGGGGCCCTGTTGTTGCGAAACCTGGTGTTGCGCATAACCGCTGAACTGCATCGGCACGGGGAGCGCGCAGGGCACGCCGCGGCAGTTGGCCGAATACAGCTCGCCCAGCTCGTAAAGCAACACGCTCATGGACCACCCGTCGCAGGAGAGGTGGTGCGCCACCAAGACCAGCAGATGATGCCCGGCCGCGAGCCGGACGATTTGCGCGCGCAGCAGCGGGCCATCGACCAGATTGAACTCGTGTCGAACTTCCCGGTCCACGAGGTCGGCCACGCACGCTGCATGATTGCGTTCGTCCAAATCCGAAAAATCGACCAGGGGCACATCCATGCGGGCCGCGCCGGCAATTCGCTGCGCGTCTCCGGAGGGACTGAATGTGGTCCGCAAGGCTTCATGACGCTCGACGAGCTGCTGCGCTGCGCGGCGCATCGATTCCAGCTCGAGCGGGCCGCGCAGGTGCAGCGTGCACGATTCGTTGTAAGCCGCGGAGACCGCTGCTCCCATTTGGGTGGCAAACCAGATTTCGCGCTGTGCCTCGGTGAGGGGGAGGCTCCTCATCTCCGCCGTTCCTGTCTCAACCCGTTGTGCGCTCGAACCTGCGGCGGCAGGTTCAACATTTTCAGAGGCGCCGGGCGGAGGCGAACCGTTCCGTTGTCGCGCCATTGATTTTTGCGCCTCCAGATGAGCGGCCAGTATTTCAAGCGTTGGAAATTCCTCCAACAACTGGCGGAAGCTGACACTGGCGCCAAAACGCCTTTGCACGGCCTGGCTGGCCTGAGTGAGGAAAAGGGAATCAAAACCCAGCTCAAGAAAGGTCGCCGACGGGGTGGAGTGCGAAAGATCCACGCCCGACAATTCCTGGAAAACGGCTTTCAGTTGCGACAGGGTGTCGGTCCGGCCAGACTGCGGCGCATCGAATCGTGGCTTCCCGGCTTCCAGGTCGCTCTCTTCCTCAATGCTTGAGCCGTCCGCGAGGCGATGAGCACCGGCGGGCTGGACCTGGTTGTCGTTCCCGTCGATGCCGGCCGGTTCAACCCAAAAACGTTTTCGTTCGAATGGATAGGCCGGCAGCGGCAGTCGGTACCGGCGTTCGTGCGCATAAAAGCCGGGCCAGTCCACGGGCACGCCCGACAACCAGAGTCGCCCGAGCGCGGTAAGCATGGACGCAACGTCGACCTGTTTCTCTTTCGCGTGGCCCAGCGAAGGGACGGCGCTGTGTCCCGGGGCGAAAGCGGAGTGTTGTCGCGCCAGCGTGGTCAAGGTTTGCCCCGGACCGACCTCCAGTAGAATGCCCGTGTGGCCCTGCAACAATTCACTGAGGCCGTCGGCGAAACGAACCGTCTGGCGCAAATGTGCCGCCCAGTAATTCGGGTCGGTGGCCTCCTGGGCGGTGATCCATTTTCCGGTGACGTTGGACAGGTAAGGAATTTGCGGCGGACTGAGTCTCGCCTTTTTGACCTTGGTGGTGAAGAGATGGAGCACCGGGTCCATCATTTCCGAATGGAACGCATGCGACGTTTGCAGCCGGCGGCAGACCGTGCCCCGATCTTCGAGCTTCTTTTCCAACGCTTCGATGGCGTCGAACGGTCCGGACGCGACGCAAAGCGAAGGCGCGTTCACGGCGGCAAGCGAGAGCCGTCGGCCGAGCAGGGATTTGACTTCCGGTTCCGGCAGGCGGATGGCCAGCATCGCGCCGGCCGGTTGCTTTTGTACCAGCCGGCCGCGGGCGGCGACCAGCGCCAGCGCGTCCTCCAGGGAACACACTCCCGCCAGACACGCGGCCACGTATTCGCCGATGCTGTGGCCGATCATCGCGTTCGGACGGATGCCCCAGCTGATCCACAATTGCGCCAGCGCATATTCGATGACAAACAGCGCGGGCTGGGTGATCAGGGTTTGCGTGAGTTGCTGCGCAGCTTCCTCAGCCTTTTCCGCGCCGGGATAAAGAACCGTCCGCAGGTCAGCATCCAGATGGTTCCTCAGAATTTCGCAGCAGCGGTCGACCGGCTCGCGGAAGGCGGGCTCGGTCTCAAACAGCTCGCGGCCCATGTTGACGTGCTGGGCCCCCTGGCCGGGGAACATAAAGACGACCGGCGGTTCGGGCTCGTTCGCTTGTCCCGTGATGAGGCGTTTCGCATCGCGCGCGTTCAGCGCCTGCGCCGCGTCCAGGACGCTGTGGCAAACGAGCACGCGCCGGTGAGCGAACGGCTTTCGGCCGACCTGCAATGTGAACGCGACATCGGCCAGATTGATTTCGGGATTTTTTTTCAGGTGCTCGGCCAGGTTCGCCGTTGTCCCTTCGAGCGCGGATTCGGTTTTGGCCGACAGGGGCAGCAGTTGCCACCGGCGCGACTTGCCGGAAGGCTCGAGGGCGGGGGCTTCTTCAAGCACGACGTGCGCGTTGGTGCCGCCGATGCCAAACGAGCTGACGCCGGCGCGTCGCGGGGTGCGGTCCGCTTTCCACTCGCGCAGCCGGTCGTTGACGTAAAAGGGGGTGTTGGCAAGATCGGTTTTCGGGTTGGGCCGCTGGAAATGCAGGCTGGGCGGCAGTTGCCTGTGATGCAGGGCAAGCACGGTCTTGATGAGCCCGGCGACGCCGGCGGCGGCGTCAAGATGGCCGATGTTGCTTTTCACCGAGCCGATGGCGCAAAAACCTTTGCCCGCCGCTCCGGCGCGAAATGCTTTGGTCAATCCGGCGATCTCGATCGGGTCGCCCAGCGGCGTGCCGGTGCCGTGGGCCTCGATGTATGAGATCGTGTCCGGTTCGACCGAGGCGTTGCCTTGCGCCATCGCGACCACCTCGGCCTGACCATCCACGCTCGGCGCGGTGTAACCGATCTTCAGCGAACCATCGTTGTTGATGGCGCAGCCTTTGATGACCGCGCAGATGTGATCGCCGTCAGCCAGCGCGTCAGATAATCGCTTCAGCACCACGATACCGATGCCGTCGCCGGAAACCGTTCCCGCGGCATCCGCATCGAACGCCCGGCAATGGCCGTCCGAAACGTGATCGACACGCCCCCCGCCAGCGCCATGTCGCATTGGTAATTCAACACATTCTGGCAGGCGAGGCAGACCGCAACCAGGGAAGTGGAGCAGGCGCTTTGGACGTTCAGGCTCGGCCCGCGGAGATTCAGTTTGTAAGACACCCGCGTGGGCAGATAATCCTTGTCGCTGGCGAGCACCGTCTGGAACCCGCCGACAAGACTGAGAAGCTCGCGGTTTGTCAGCAGGTTCGAGAGCAGGTAGGTATTCATGCTTGAACCGGCGAACAGGCCGATCAGGCCGTTATAGCTGTCGGGATTGTAGCCCGCCTGTTCGAGGGCCTCCCAGGCGCATTCCAAAAAGACCCGATGCTGCGGATCCATGATTTCGGCCTCCTTGGGATTGACATTGAAAAACGCGGCGTCGAACAAACCGGGATTCTCCAGCACGGCGCGGGCCTTCACAAGATTCGGTTTGCCCTTTTGCGGCGGGCCGTCGAGCAGCGATCCCTGCAGTTCATCTTCTTTGAAAAAGGAGATCGACTCCACGCCGTCGCGAAGGTTGCGCCAGAATTCCTCGATGTTTTTCGCGCCTGGAAAGCGCCCGGCCACGCCGATGATGGCCACGTTTTCGCGCTCGGTTTCCGAAGGGTTCATAGCTTCGCTCTTGCGCCAAATGGTTTGTGACCGGCGGCGGCGGCTTTTTGCCGTTGGGTTCGTTCGTGAATCCTTTGACCGAATGGATGTTCCTTTTTCTCCTCGCCCAGATAGCCGGCCAACGAGCGCACGGTCGGATACTCGAACAGCTTGACGACCGGGAGCTCGGCGCCGAGCCTCTCGCGAAGTTTGTTCTGGATCTGCACCACCTGAAGGGAGTGGCCGCCCAGGTCAAAAAAATTGTCGTTGACGCCGGGGTGTTTGATGGACAAAACCTCTTCCCAGATGGCGGCGATGGTTTGCTCCAGGCCGGCTTGCGGTGCGACAAACTTCGTCTCCAGTCGGGCGCGATGATTCTCCGGCGCCGGCAACGCGCGGCGATCCACTTTGCCGTTCGGTGTGAGCGGCAGTTTTTCCAGCATCACGAACGCCGAAGGGATCATGTACTCCGGCAATTTCTCCCGCAGGAACCGGCGCAGTTCATTCAGCGAAACCGTGGTTTGCCTGAACGTGGTGAGGTAAGCGGTCAGCCGCTTGTCGCCCGGCACATCCTCGCGCGCGACGACAATCGCCTCGCGCACCTTGGGAAATTGCAGGAGCACGGCTTCGATTTCACCCAGCTCGATGCGGAAGCCGCGGATTTTTACCTGGTGATCCATGCGTCCGAGCAATTCGACGTTGCCGTCGGGCCGCCAGCGGGCGCAATCGCCTGTGCGATACAAACGCGCATCCGCTTCGGCGCTAAAGGGATTGCGGATGAATTTTTCGGCGGTCAGCTCGGGGCGATTGAGGTAACCCCGCGCCAGACCGTCGCCGCCGATGACCAACTCGCCGGGCACACCGATGGATACCGGGTTGAGGTAGCGGTCGAGAATATAGAACTGCGTGTTGGCAATCGGCCGGCCAACGACGACGGCGTGATTGCCCGGCTCGATCTTCGCAGCGGCTGACCAGATGGTCGTCTCGGTCGGGCCGTAAAGGTTCCAAACTTCGGCGCAGCGTTCCAACAATTGATTGGCCAGTTCCCGGGACAACGCTTCCCCGCCGCAGAGAATTTTCAACGACTTGTTTCCCTGCCATCCGGACTCAAGCAGCAACCTCCAGGTCGGCGGCGTCGCTTGCATGACCGTGACCGCGGCTTTGTCGATCTTCGCGGCGAGCTGGGCGCCATCGCCGGCTTCCTCGCGCGTCGCCAGGACCACACGGGCGCCCACGATCAACGGCAGGAAGAGTTCCAGGCCGGCGATGTCGAACGACAAAGTGGTCACCGCAAGCAACGCGTCCGCGCTGGTCAGACCCGGTTCGCGCCGCATCGAGTTGTGGAAGTTGACCACGGCACGATGCGGAATCTGCACGCCCTTTGGTTTTCCCGTCGAGCCGGACGTGTAAATCACATAGGCGAGGTTTTCCGGACGGGTCGTTGCCGGGGGCGGTTCCTGATTTTCGCGCGCGATGAGTTTCCATTCGCTGTCGAGGCAGACAAAACGGGCGCTGCGCCTGGGCAAAGCGTCCAGAATCCGCCGTTGCGTCACCACGACCGGCGCATTGGAGTCCTCCAGCATGAAAGCAAGCCGTTCCCTGGGATAAGTCGGATCGAGCGGCACATAAGCGCCGCCGGCTTTGAGAATGCCGAGCAGACTGACCATCATGCCCATCGAGCGGTCCAGGCAAATGCCGACCAGCGTCTCCGGTTGCACTCCGAGCTTTTGCAGGTGGTGCGCCACCTGGTTCGCGCCCTGGTCGAGTTCCCGGTAGCTCAGGTGTTGGTCTCCAAAGACGACCGCTACTGCTTCCGGCGTCCGTGCGGCCTGCGCTTCAAACAATTCATGAATGGTTTCCTCTCGCGGGTAGTCGGCTTGCGTCCGATTCCATTCAACCAACAGTTGGTGCCGTTCCGGTTCGGTCAGCAGCCGCAAATCCGAGAGACGCTTGTCCGGATCGGCCACGACCGCTTCGAGCAACACCTCGAAATGCGACAGTATTCGCTGGATCGTGGCGCGGCCCCGTTCTGGACCCCGTAAAGGGTCAGGTCGAACTTCGCCGTGCCGCTGTCGAGCGCGAGTTGCGTGAGCTTCAATCCGGGCCAATGCACCGGTTCAAGCGCCGCGCGTTCGAGCGCGAACATCACTTGAAACAGCGGCGAGTGGCTCAGGCTCCGTTCCGGTTGCAATTCCTCGACCAGTCTTTCAAACGGCACCTCCTCGTTCGCATAGGCGTTCACCGCCATTTCCCGGACCCGCCTCAACAACTCGCGGAAGGTGGGATTTCCAGACAGGTCACCGCGCATCACCAGCGTGTTGATAAAAAGTCCGATGACCTCTTCGGTTTCAGTCAGGCTGCGGCCCGCCACCGGGGAGCCGACCAGAATGTCCTCCTGTCCCGTGTAGCGGTTGAGCAGCGTTTGAAACGCGGCCAGCAACGCC